>NZ_MLAQ01000054.1 GCF_002272895.1 Helicobacter sp. 12S02232-10 | reverse complement strand
AAAGCAAAAGGAACACTCAATCTAGAAGGCACTTCCATTGGAAGTGATGGTTTAGACCTCACTCAAAATGCTTCCGCATTGAATTTGAATGCAATCTTTGATAATAGAGGGGTGGATACTTCTATCGCTGATTATGTCACTTATAAAGATACAAACAGCAATACCCAAACAGCAACCACCAATGCTTTTGGAGCTTTGAGTGATTCGA
>NZ_MLAQ01000053.1 GCF_002272895.1 Helicobacter sp. 12S02232-10 | reverse complement strand
ATTGATTGATGAGGATTTAGTCATCTCCATATTGCTATAGAGGGCAAAACCTCTGATTCCTTAATTTAATTCCTTCACCAATTCTGCCCCATAGCTATCGACTTTATAAATCTTATTGGTGATGTTTCTTGGATATTATTTTTATTGATTTGAGAGAAAAAATGCTTGAAAATCAATTAAAAGAGCATTTAAAATTATAAATGAAGTTAAACTTATAAACCACAACAACATTTCCACCCCATTTGTAAAAA
>NZ_MLAQ01000052.1 GCF_002272895.1 Helicobacter sp. 12S02232-10 | reverse complement strand
CCATCTTCTCTCCATAAGCTATGTTCAATACTCCTAGAGCAATCAAACACACTGCCATTAGTTTGAATAAATATCGTATCATTGGATGATCGATAAGATTTTTGTTATTGTTATTTAAAAGCATCAAGTATTCCTTTATTTTTTTTCAAACCACCAGCTGCTTTAAGCGATCCATTCGGATTGATCAAACCATCAGCAATCAGATTGATGATGAATGAATCATTATTTAAACGATTAACTATACTTGCTGTACTGAATTGTTGCATAAATGCATCATTTATTTCTTTTACTTGAAGTT
>NZ_MLAQ01000051.1 GCF_002272895.1 Helicobacter sp. 12S02232-10 | reverse complement strand
GATGCAGCATTGGGCACTTATAATAAAACCTTGAGTGCAAATGAAGTCACAAGCATTGTTTCTTCTAATGCAAGCTCAGTTTATAACTTCATCAATGCAGGCACCCTCTCCAATAAAGCAGACTCTGCTACTTCTGGAGAAAATAATATCTTAACTGCTTTCACCCAAGCCAAAGCAAAAGGAACACTCAATCTAGAAGGCACTTCCATTGGAAGTGATGGTTTAGACCTCACTCAAAATGCTTCCGCATTGAATTTGAATGCAATCTTTGATAATAGAGGGGTGGATACTTCTATCG
>NZ_MLAQ01000050.1 GCF_002272895.1 Helicobacter sp. 12S02232-10 | reverse complement strand
GATGCAGCATTGGGCACTTATAATAAAACCTTGAGTGCAAATGAAGTCACAAGCATTGTTTCTTCTAATGCAAGCTCAGTTTATAACTTCATCAATGCAGGCACCCTCTCCAATAAAGCAGACTCTGTTGTTGTTGCTAAAGACTCTAGCGCTCCAGCACAAAATAATATCTTAACTGCTTTCACCCAATCTAAAGCAAAAGGAACACTCAATCTAGAAGGCACTTCCATTGGAAGTGATGGTTTAGACCTCACTCAAAATGCTTCCGCATTGAATTTGAATGCAATCTTTGATAATAGAGGGGTGGATACTTCTATCG
>NZ_MLAQ01000049.1 GCF_002272895.1 Helicobacter sp. 12S02232-10 | reverse complement strand
ACTATAGACCTGCACCTATTCGTAAAAAATCATCCAAACCTAAGAACTTCTTAAAACCTTATCAACCTCCTGTTAAAAATGGATCTGATTCTTTCTATGAGAAGAATCATTTTAAGACTTTTCCATCTCGATAAAACCAACGCTGATTTTACAAAGAAATCAACACAACCGATAGATTTCTTGATTTCTGATGCCAGCATTGATGATTTCTATATTAAATCAAGGCAGATCACATTGCCCTCTTTATTTCCATTTAACCTGATGAGATAGATTCATATAAATCTCTTTTTCTAATCCCCCTCCCCCAATATCAAACTGAATCTGAAAAGGATTTG
>NZ_MLAQ01000048.1 GCF_002272895.1 Helicobacter sp. 12S02232-10 | reverse complement strand
ATGAAGAGGAACAAGTACGTGGAGATCCTAAGATGCAAAAACTCTATGATGACTATGGTGATGAATTTCAAAAAACACATAATGGCTTTTCTTGTAGCATTGATTTTGATTGTTTCTACACACTTTTGATTGCTGATGATCGGTTGGATGCAAACACTGGAAGACTTAAGATTGTATTTAAGAATGAAAAAGATTATGTTAAAGCGCAGGTGGAATATGACTCATATGGTTCATATCCTCCAAGCTTTCAATGTAAAATCAAAGATAAAAATCTTAAAAATATCACCAAAGCAAAAGATATTACTACTGAAGATATGATTTGTATTTCTAATGATCTTATTTATAGGGATAATCTCTTCTCTTC
>NZ_MLAQ01000047.1 GCF_002272895.1 Helicobacter sp. 12S02232-10 | reverse complement strand
CGATTGGTGATATCACTAATTTTAGAGGAACCATCACAGGAACCATTGCCAATGCTGCTTCAGTTGGTAATATCACTTTGCAAAAAAGTGGAAGTGACTTAAAGATTAAGAATGCTGATAAGGTTGGAAAAATTATAGTTAATACTGGCACAAAATTCACTTTAGATGATACCAATGGGCAATTTCAGGGTGTTCAAACACAAGGAGGTACTAGTGATATTACCTTGAATGCCTCCACTTATGTGTCCCATCAAATCCAAACCACCAAAGGCACAACCAATATTGCCTTTAGTTCCACTCCCTCTAGCATTAATTTTGACAATACAAAATTACAAAATCTCATCACAACTCTGACTCCAAAAAAAGATGAGACCTCCCAA
>NZ_MLAQ01000046.1 GCF_002272895.1 Helicobacter sp. 12S02232-10 | reverse complement strand
GAAGAGAAGAGATTATCCCTATAAATAAGATCATTAGAAATACAAATCATATCTTCAGTAGTAATATCTTTTGCTTTGGTGATATTTTTAAGATTTTTATCTTTGATTTTACATTGAAAGCTTGGAGGATATGAACCATATGAGTCATATTCCACCTGCGCTTTAACATAATCTTTTTCATTCTTAAATACAATCTTAAGTCTTCCAGTGTTTGCATCCAACCGATCATCAGCAATCAAAAGTGTGTAGAAACAATCAAAATCAATGCTACAAGAAAAGCCATTATGTGTTTTTTGAAATTCATCACCATAGTCATCATAGAGTTTTTGCATCTTAGGATCTCCACGTACTTGTTCCTCTTCATTGTAATTGCGTTTCTTATAAGTTGGATATTTCTCTAT
>NZ_MLAQ01000045.1 GCF_002272895.1 Helicobacter sp. 12S02232-10 | reverse complement strand
GATAATCTCTTCTCTTCTTTGTATCAAGCCATCATCAAAGGAAATCCAAAACTCAAAATGGAAGCTAGAAACATTGCAAGGGAAATGCTAAAAGAAATGGATGGTAAATGCAGGCTTGAAGATGATGATGACAAACTTGATAGAATTATAAACCGTTCCCATAGCTGTATCTATGAAACCTATGACAACTATATCTTGAAACTTGCTTCATTCCTTTATCAAAATGATCAAGTCCTATTCAATCAAATCTTTAAAGATACTCAAAAATCTCCCACTCCTTATTATTCTGAATTCTTTAAATACTATCTTGTATATCCAAAAATTTCAGGGAAAGAAACAAGAGATTTAGAAAATGAAAAAGAAAATCAAGCAAAAGAAATAAATGATGCATTTAGGCAACAATTCAGTACAGCAAGTA
>NZ_MLAQ01000044.1 GCF_002272895.1 Helicobacter sp. 12S02232-10 | reverse complement strand
TAGAAATACAAATCATATCTTCAGTAGTAATATCTTTTGCTTTGGTGATATTTTTAAGATTTTTATCTTTGATTTTACATTGAAAGCTTGGAGAAATCTTGGGTAATTTGCTTAAATCAGCTGTAGCCTTGAAGATACTTTTAATGTATGGAACATATGCGTTATATTCCACCCGCGCTTTAACATAATCTTTTTCATTCTTAAATACAATCTTAAGTCTTCCAGTGTTTGCATCCAACCGATCATCAGCAATCAAAAGTGTGTAGAAACAATCAAAATCAATGCTACAAAAAAAGCCATTATGTGTTTTTTGAAATTCATCACCATAGTCATCATAGAGTTTTTGCATCTTAGGATCTCCACGTACTTGTTCCTCTTCATTGTAATTGCGTTTCTTATAAGTTGGATATTTCTCTAT
>NZ_MLAQ01000043.1 GCF_002272895.1 Helicobacter sp. 12S02232-10 | reverse complement strand
CTCTTTTAGAAATACTATCTTCTATATCTTAGAAATACCATCTTCTATTCTATTGAAGCATTGCTTTTATATCTATTAAGAATAAAATTTTTTTACAAATGGGGTGGAAATGTTGTTGTGGTTTATATAAAATATTTTAATTATCTTAATTCTATGTATTTCAAATTCTATGAATTCTGTTGCTTCTCTAAAACTTCTTCAATTTATTTGGGAGAAGCTTACATATCATCAGCGGTGCAAAAACTGCTAAAACTATAAATTCCTTAATAACAAAAGTTTCACAAGCCATTATGGTTCTAAAGTATCTTTTTACACCTTCACCTTGATAATTTTTATTTAAAATCAATCAGTTTTAAATAAAAATCGACATCAAAATCAAATTTAAATATCAAAATTCCTCCATATTTTTATCCCAAACAGAT
>NZ_MLAQ01000042.1 GCF_002272895.1 Helicobacter sp. 12S02232-10 | reverse complement strand
CAGAGTCTGCTTTATTGGAGAGGGTGCCTGCATTGATGAAGTTATAAACTGAGCTTGCATTAGAAGAAACAATGCTTGTGACTTCATTTGCACTCAAGGTTTTATTATAAGTGCCCAATGCTGCATCTCCAATAAAGGTTAGATTCAATGCATCTGTACTAGCAAGTGTTCCTAGTGAATACGAAGAAGAAGCAACCCAAGCATTTTGTCCATAGGTTGGAACAATTTCTTGTGTGTTTGTTGCATCTTTTGTAAGGGCTTCTGATGTTGCATCTGTTGGGATGGTGGGTTTATTTAAAGCAGCAATCTTGCTATCAGTCAATGAGAGATTTGTACTACTATCCTTTTCTTTGAGGATTGTTTCTAGACCTTTCTTATCATCACTTGCTTTTGCAAAGACCATATGCATCCCACCACTATTGGCTTTTCCACCAAAGAAGTTATT
>NZ_MLAQ01000041.1 GCF_002272895.1 Helicobacter sp. 12S02232-10 | reverse complement strand
AAGCTTTGATACAACCAATCCTTCTGAAAGTTCTTATTTCCAAACCAACCATATTGGAATGGGTGTGACCAATGGCAAAACTGGTTCTTCCATCACAGCTATTGGCTTGCATTCTTTAAGAAGTATGTCCAAAGGAAGTGAAACCGATTCCAAAGGTTATGATGATAAAACAGGAATTGATAATGGTGCCATCACTTTAAATGTCCACGATGGTGCAGGCAATAAGATCTTAAGCCTCAATCTCATCAACACAGGAGCAACCTTAGAACTTAGCCCTTTATATACAGGAATGAAGATTAATGATGCAATCACTAATGCCTTTGGCAATAAAAATGATGTCACAGCTTGGAATCTCTTCAATACCTTTAACATCCGTGGAACTTCTTTGAGTGGGGATACCAATAACTTCTTTGGTGGAAAAGCCAATAGTGGTGGGATGCATATGGTCTTTGCAAAAGCAAGTGATGATAAGAAAGGTCTAGAAACAATCCTCAAAGAAAAGGATAGTAGTACAAATCTCTCATTGA
>NZ_MLAQ01000040.1 GCF_002272895.1 Helicobacter sp. 12S02232-10 | reverse complement strand
AAGCTTTGATACAACCAATCCTTCTGAAAGTTCTTATTTCCAAACCAACCATATTGGAATGGGTGTGACCAATGGCAAAACTGGTTCTTCCATCACAGCTATTGGCTTGCATTCTTTAAGAAGTATGCCTAAAGGAAGTGAAACCGATTCCAAAGGTTATGATGATAAAACAGGAATTGATAATGGTGCCATCACTTTAAATGTCCACGATGGTGGCGGTGGGAATGTTTTAAGCCTCAATCTCATCAACACAGGAGCAACCTTAGAGCTTAGCCCTTTATATACAGGATTAGATATCAATACTGCTAAAAGCAATGCCTTTGGAAGTAAAAATGATGTCACAGCTTGGAATCTCTTCAATACCTTTAACATCCGTGGAACTTCTTTGAGTGGGGACACAAATAACTTCTTTGGTGGAAAAGCCAATAGTGGTGGGATGCATATGGTCTTTGCAAAAGCAAGTGATGATAAGAAAGGTCTAGAAACAATCCTCAAAGAAAAGGATAGTAGTACAAATCTCTCATTGA
>NZ_MLAQ01000039.1 GCF_002272895.1 Helicobacter sp. 12S02232-10 | reverse complement strand
ATCATCAGCTCTTAAAATCTCACCACTAAATGGAAATAATAAAGCTGCTAAGACAAAAGAAAATAGAGGAAAAAATCTTTTTTTGGATTTAGAAGAATTTTTATTTTGAAAGTTTTGAGAAGGTGTGGCTTCTTCATCTTGTTTTAAAATCTCTTTGAGTTTTACAATATCAATCGCAGAAAAATCAAAATTTAATGCGTTGGATTCAGAAGTGTTTTTATTTTGAAAGGGAGTGTCTAAATCTCTAGGATTGGAATCTTTAAGAGAAGAGCTATTTAGGGAGTGATTATTTTGCCCCCCCCCCCACAATATGAGGTGTCTTATTGATAGAAGTCTGATTGATTTTTTTGAGATTGACTTTGTTTGACATAAATATCCTTTTGAAATTAATTGCAAAATTCACAATGCGCTACTAAAATTAAAACATATTTTTATTAAATTATTCATTAATTATTTTTTTATAACTCCTAGTTTATACAATTGAATTGACATTTTTTTGAGATTTTAATGGTTAATTTGGTTGAAATGATTTACTAAGATAATT
>NZ_MLAQ01000038.1 GCF_002272895.1 Helicobacter sp. 12S02232-10 | reverse complement strand
ACAAAAAAGCAGAAATCCAACTCAAAAGTGGCTTAACCAATCAAACTCTATCTAACTCCCAACCTAATTCTAAAACGAATGCCAAAACATCTAAAAAACAAACAAATTTTGGTATGGGAATGTAAGGCAAGGCTTTTCCCTGATATCAGGGACTATATTTCTTTGTAGTCTCTTATCAAATCTATTTGCAAAATTTTCTTGAATTTGAGAATTTAAAGACTTTATCTTTTGTGATTTGTCTTTTCAAAATCAAAATTGCTCTGATTCCTAGCTTTACTCCTCTCTATAGTCTTTTGATTAGCTGGCTATTTTTCTTTATATTTTTGCTAGAAAACCCCTTTTATTTGATTTAAATCCATATTTAAATCTGATTTTCTGAAATAACACACACAAATTTAGAGATTTATCGAATATTTTTAATAATAAATATAATAAATATAGTAAATATATAATTATCTTAGTAAATCATTTCAACCAAATTAACCATTAAAATCTCAAAAAAATGTCAATTCAATTGTATAAACTAGGAGTTATAAAAAAATAATTAATGAATAATTTAATAAAAATATGTTTTAAT
>NZ_MLAQ01000037.1 GCF_002272895.1 Helicobacter sp. 12S02232-10 | reverse complement strand
CTCCAAGCTTTCAATGTAAAATCAAAGATAAAAATCTTAAAAATATCACCAAAGCAAAAGATATTACTACTGAAGATATGATTTGTATTTCTAATGATCTTATTTATAGGGATAATCTCTTCTCTTCTTTGTATCAAGCCATCATCAAAGGAAATCCAAAACTCAAAATGGAAGCTAGAAACATTGCAAGGGAAATGCTAAGAAAAATGGATGATAAATGTAGGCTTAAAGATGATGATGATCTTGATTGGAGTATGAACAACTCCCATAGCTGTATCTATGAAACCTATAACAACTATATCTTGAAACTTGCTTCATTCCTTTATCAAAATGATCAAGTCCTATTCAATCAAATCTTTAAAGATACTCAAAAATCTCCCACTCCTTATTATTCTGAATTCTTTAAAAATTATCTTGTATATCCAGTAGATTCAGATGACTTAGAAAACGAACAAGAACTTCAAGTAAAAGAAATAAATGATGCATTTATGCAACAATTCAGTACAGCAAGTATAGTTAATCGTTTAAATAATGATTCATTCATCATCAATCTGATTGCTGATGGTTTGATCAATCCGAATGG
>NZ_MLAQ01000036.1 GCF_002272895.1 Helicobacter sp. 12S02232-10 | reverse complement strand
ATTTAAAGATTCAAAGCTTAAGAGTTGGTCGCGGTAGTATTCGTATTGCTTTTTTCTAGCTGTAAGTTCTGCTTGAAGTTTAATTTGAAGTTCTGTTGTGAGATCTGTGAATTGATCTAATATATGGACGATTTCATTTTGGACTTCTATGGGTGGGATGGGGATTGGAAAATTTTTAATAACTTCAAAACTTAAATTGTTTATCGTTGAAGATTTTAATGTATATCCCAAATAACTTTTGAATATTCTACCTGTGAGTATATGAAACAAAAATCGCGAATTTAAAAATTTTTCAGTTCGAATAACTGCCATAAACCCGCCAAAGGAATAATCCATATCTTCAGTTATATATGCAACTTTTCCTATATGTTCTCTACTGCCTGAACCTGCACAAATTAAAATATCATCTTTTTTTAGAATTTGATCATTTTTTACTTTTACAGATTTATCGATCAATTTAATATCTTCAAAATTCAATGTATTGGAAAAAAGCGTTATATTATTTGCTCTAAAAATTTTCCAATGTTCTTCATTCTTATTTTGAATTTCTTTTGATTTGTTATAAGTAACGCCCCTAATAAAAAAACAACAATCTTGAAAGGGTTTATGGGGGGGGGGGCATAACTCCTTTTAATTTATTATTTAAATTCATTTTTTTCCTTTGTA
>NZ_MLAQ01000035.1 GCF_002272895.1 Helicobacter sp. 12S02232-10 | reverse complement strand
AAAAGCCATTATGTGTTTTTTGAAATTCATCACCATAGTCATCATAGAGTTTTTGCATCTTAGGATCTCCACGTACTTGTTCCTCTTCATTGTAATTGCGTTTCTTATAAGTTGGATATTTCTCTATAAAATCAGAGAAAAATTTGTCTTTTCCAAATATTCTTTCAAATAAAGTTTTGTCATTCTCATAAAGAAAAGAAAGCATTTGATAAATAAAATCATCATAGACTCTAGAGATACAATTGGAAGGTAGCGTGCCCTTCATCCAACCAAGAGGATGTTTTAAAATATTGCTATCTTCAAAAAAATCATCAGCAGGAGCACTGCATTGATTATCTCTTTCATCTAACATTGCTTCCATAATCTTCTTGGCTCTTGCTTTGAGTTTTGGATTTCCTTTGATGATGGCTTGATAGAAAGAAGAGGAGAAACCATCTTGAAAGGAAAGCTCTTTGACCTCACAAATGATTGTTTCATTTGCTCGTTTGTTTTGAAGTAATGGATCATTTGTTTTTTGATACGTTGCAGAACACATGAAGCTTGGAGAAAAAAATAAAGGAGCATCTAAACTATCTTGTGAAGCTTTATATTCCTTCCATGCTTCTTCAAGTTCCATCTTCTCTCCATAAGCTATGTTCAATACTCCTAGAGCAATCAAACACACTGCCATTAGTTTGAATAAATATCGTATCATTGGATGATCGATAAGATTTTTGTTATTGTTATTTAAAAGCATCAA
>NZ_MLAQ01000034.1 GCF_002272895.1 Helicobacter sp. 12S02232-10 | reverse complement strand
CACACCTTCTCAAAACTTTCAAAATAAAAATTCTTCTAAATCCAAAAAAAGATTTTTTCCTCTATTTTCTTTTGTCTTAGCAGCTTTATTATTTCCATTTAGTGGTGAGATTTTAAGAGCTGATGATGTTGTAAGTGGTGACACTTCTTGTCTGCTAGGCGGGACTACTTCTTGTGCCCAGCTCATAACAAATCCCTCTTTTCCAAATTTAAATTTGACTAAAGGTAATGGTGGCTATCAATTTACCTATACCCAAGCCAAAGATAATTTTCCTGATACTGTTGTATTAAATGCTAATAATACAACGGTAAATTTTTACACAAATTCTGATTCTGGTCTCTATGGAGCTAATCTTTTTGATTATAACGTCAAGACAGACATAAATTTTAAAAACTCACTTTGGCAGGGAAATCTTGCTATATCTATAGACAATTTGCCCAATAGCGTAGTAATAAATAACGCAACCGGAAAATTGGAATTAAATTTTAATGGCGGTATTGAAGGAAGCAATCCGAGTGCAACAAATTATGCTTTTATTGGAGATATAAATTTTATCATTTCCCCCACACCAGTTAAAATCAATTTTACAAATAATGTTTTTAAAGGCAATGCCTCAGCTGAACGACAATCACCTTATTATGATTGGCAATTGGCTTTTAAAAATGCCCAATGGATAGGAAATTTTTTCGCGACTCTAGATTTGAATAGTTTAAACTTTAACAACTCAACTTGGACAGGCAATGCAAGCAATAATGAAGGAACTCTCAATGCTGTTTTTAAAGGATCTAAATGGACAGGAGATTTTTCCAATACTGATACAGGTACGACCAATTTAAACTTTAGCGACAACTCAACTTGGACAGGCAATGCAAAAGCCAGTTGGGGAGCTCTCAATGCTGCCTTTAAAGATTCTACAATGACAGGTTCAATCTCAAATGGTGCCAATACTACTTGGAATTGGACATTGGATCATTCTACCATCAATGGTGATATTAATGTTTCAAATTCCGTTAGCACCTTAAACTTTAGCCTTAAAAAAGAGAGCAAAATTACAGGCAAAATCACAAATGGTGCCAATATGATATGGAATTTAGATCATTCTAGTGTTCAAGCTTCAGCAGATCTTAACAATAACGGCTATGCAGCAAACACAAAGATCATTGCTAAAAACCAA
>NZ_MLAQ01000033.1 GCF_002272895.1 Helicobacter sp. 12S02232-10 | reverse complement strand
TGATAAATTTGATGGATTCATCATTGACTCCTGAAATTTTGGTGATTTCAAACCAAAGTAAGTTCATTCAAATAATGAATTTTTGATTTGATGGGGGAATGTTAATGGAAATCAAAATCTTAAAAAATACACATTTTTAGAAAAATCAAGACAAAAATAGCACATTTTTAAATCTTATAGTGTTGAAAGTACGTATTTATGGGCTTTAAGGGGGTGGAATTTTTTAAAAAATAAAATTGATAGAAATAGCAATATTAATTATGTAATAATATGTAACATAGTAATTGATTTGCAATAGATTTTAATATTTTTATTCTATGCTCCCATTATTATTATTGCTATTGTTTGATTTTTTTGGTGCATAGATTGGAAAACCATACTGATTAAAATTAGCGTCTTTAGCATAGTCTGCAAGACTTTTAGAGCTTCCAGAGAAGATTTCATCTTTTAATCTATTAAACTCATTTTGTTGTTTTTGAGTTAATACAGAGAATTCAGGATTGTTGTCATATTTATTTTTATAGTCTTTCGCGATTAAATTTGAAGTTAAAGCCATTGTCTCATTTAAGAATGAGATGTTATTGGCGATATCTTTGACATAAGACAATAATAAATCATTTCCTTTCATTTTCATTTCAGCATAAACCTGTGCTTGTTTTTCTTTGTCTGTACCTGCTTTTGAGAGCTTTTCTCTAAGTTCAGTTTGATATTTTTCGAAGTCGTTATTGAGTCTTGTGACATCATAAGCAGTTTTAGGCAGTTATTAAATTCTTCTATGGTAAAATAGCCCATAGGTCTTTGTTGAGGTTATTGTAGTTTTAGGCAGTTATTAAATTCTTCTATGGTAAAATGGACTGCAAGCCCATTTAAACATTTTTTGAGTTTTAGGCAGTTATTAAATTCTTCTATGGTAAAATTCAATAATTCTTTTGCCTCTTGATAATCTTGTTTTAGGCAGTTATTAAATTCTTCTATGGTAAAATCACACATCGGACACCACCGAACATCGCAGAGTTTTAGGCAGTTATTAAATTCTTCTATGGTAAAATTTGTAACCTGTAGGCGATTTGCAGAAAATCGTTTTAGGCAGTTATTAAATTCTTCTATGGTAAAATTTTGGTTGTTTCAAAAAGTAAAGACACTAAGTTTTAGGCAGTTATTAAATTCTTCTATGGTAAAATACACCTCTATCAAATCATTGATATTAGGGATATACATAGAATAAAATGATAAAAAATATGCTATAATACACACAGAAGATTTTAATAACTG
>NZ_MLAQ01000032.1 GCF_002272895.1 Helicobacter sp. 12S02232-10 | reverse complement strand
CATCATCTTCAAGCCTGCATTTACCATCCATTTCTTTTAGCATTTCCCTTGCAATGTTTCTAGCTTCCATTTTGAGTTTTGGATTTCCTTTGATGATGGCTTGATACAAAGAAGAGAAGAGATTATCCCTAAAAGCAAGTTCATCAGAACTACAAATCATATCTTCAGTACTAATATCTTTTGCTTTGGTGATATTTTTAAGATTTTTATCTTTGATTTTACATTGAAAGCTTGGAGGATATGAACCATATGAGTCATATTCCACCTGCGCTTTAACATAATCTTTTTCACCCTTAAATACAATCTTAAGTCTTCCAGTGTTTGCATCCAACCGATCATCAGCAATCAAAAGTGTGTAGAAACAATCAAAATCAATGCTACAAGAAAAGCCATTATGTGTTTTTTGAAATTCATCACCATAGTCATCATAGAGTTTTTGCATCTTAGGATCTCCACGTACTTGTTCCTCTTCATCGTAATTGCGTTTCTTATAAGTTGGATATTTCTCTATAAAATCAGAGAAAAATTTGTCTTTTCCAAATATTCTTTCAAATAAAGTTTTGTCATTCTCATAAAGAAAAGAGACCATTTGATAGATAAAATCATCATAGACTCTAGAGATACAATTGGAAGTCCCCATATGGGCTATACTACCAATAGGAAGTGCTAAAATATTGCTATCTTTGATAAAATCATAAGCATTAGCACTGCATTGATTATCTCTTTCATCTAACATTGCTTCCATAATCTTCTTGGCTCTTTCTTTGAGTTTTGGATTTCCTTTGATGATGGCTTGATAGAGAGAAGAGAAGAAACTATCTTGAAAGGAAAGATGATTGACATCACAAATGATTGCTTCATTTGCTCGTTTGTTTTGAAGCAATGGATCATTTGTTTTTTGATACATTTCAGAACACATGAAGCTTGGAAAAATAGCAAAAATAGATTCATCATCTACCATACTATCATATTCCTTCCATGCTTCTTTAAGACCCATCTTTTCTCCATAAGCTATGTTCAATACTCCTAGAGCAATCAAACACACTACCATTAGTCTGAATAAATATCGTATCATTGGATGATCGATAAGATTTTTGTTTTTGTTATTTAAAAGCATTAAATACTCCTTTATTTTTGGTTCAAACTGCCAGCTACTTTAAGTGAGCCATTCGGATTGATCAAACCATCAGCAATCAGATTGATGATGAATGAATCATTATTTAAACGATTAACTATACTTGCTGTACTGAATTGTTGCATAAATGCATCATTTATTTCTTTTACTTGAAGTT
>NZ_MLAQ01000031.1 GCF_002272895.1 Helicobacter sp. 12S02232-10 | reverse complement strand
TACCTAAGGGAGTAGTAGTTTCTCATAGAAGCATCATTGATTATATTGAATGGATTTTAAGTGAAAAATCTATTTGCCCCACAAGCGATGATGTGATTGGTAATCAATCGCCATTTTATTTTGATAACTCCGTTCTTGATATTTATTTGTGTTTTTCTACAGGTGCAAAACTCATTCTCATTCCCGAAGAAAAATTTCTATTCCCCATCGAATTGCTCCAATACTTGGATTTAAAACATATTAATCATATTTTTTGGGTGCCAAGCGCACTCAAAAGTATAGAAAAAAGCAAAACATTACAACATTGCACCCCAAAACTTAAAACCATTCTATTTGCTGGAGAAAATATGCCTTCCAAGACTCTTAACCACTGGATAAAATATTATCCAAAAACGATCTTTGCCAATTTGTATGGACCTACCGAGATCACCGTTGATTGCACTTTCCATATTATCAACCGTCCTTTTAGAGATGATGAAAGTCTTCCTATTGGAACGTCTTGTCGTAATACCCAAATCATACTTCTTGATGAAAAACTATCTCTCATCACCCTTCCAAATATTACAGGCGAAATATGCGTGCGCGGAAGTTGTCTATCACTAGGCTATTACAACGATTTAGAAAAAACCAACGCAGCTTTTATTCAAAATCCTCTACATTGTCATTATCCTGAAAAAATCTATAAAACAGGCGATATAGGCTACTATAACCAAGAGGGTGAAATTATTCTGATAGGTAGAAAAGATTTTCAAATCAAACACAATGGCTATCGTATCGAGCTTGGGGAAATTGAAAATGCCTTGGGAGATTTTGAAGAAATATTTGAATTATGCGTTCTTTATGATGAAAAAAAATCTATGATTGAACTTTTTTATGAGTCAGAAAAAGAAATTCCAAAAACTACAATTTTTAAACATCTAGAAAAAAAGATTCCCAAATATATGCATCCCCAACGCCTTATCTTTCTTAAATCTATGCCGCTTAATGCTAATGGCAAGATTGATAGAAAGACTTTAAAGAACTTACAGGAAAAGGAGGATTTAAAATGAAAAATGCCATCGAATATTTAATACACACTGTTCAAAGATACCCTGATAAAATAGGCTTTGAAGATTCCTATCAAACACTTAGTTTCAAAGATTTTTACATAAAAAGTTGCTATTTATCAACACATTTATTAAATAT
>NZ_MLAQ01000030.1 GCF_002272895.1 Helicobacter sp. 12S02232-10 | reverse complement strand
GATGGAAAAGTCTTAAAATGATTCTTCTCATAGAAAGAATCAGATCCATTTTTAACAGGAGGTTGATAAGGTTTTAAGAAGTTCTTAGGTTTGGATGATTTTTTACGAATAGGTGCAGGTCTATAGTTTTTTCCCCAAGAAGTTTTTTGAGGTGTTTGTCCAAATTTATAACGCAATCCTGCTGATAAAAGCCAATAGGTATTGAGCCTTCCAAAGAATTCAGTTTTAAAATCAGCAAATAAATTCAAGCTTTCATTCAAGCTTGACCATTGTGCTCCTAGTCCCATTCCTAATCGATGATCTAAATGATTTGCATCATTATATAAAGGAGCATTTGATAAATCATTTAAAGTGATCTTGCCTCCTAAATTCAGATCCATACTGTATTCCATCAAAGCTTTTAGGTTTAAAGATCCTTGATGGTAATCATAACGCCTCACTCCCATTAATCCTATTTTAGAAATGAAAGTTGGGACAGGGTTTAACTTTGCTGTGATTAGACTTTGGGATTGCTTATCAGTAAAAGAAACCTTTCCTCCTGAGATGAATCCAGGATTGAGAGAAACATAAGGTTCTAAATAAGTATGGATATCTTTGATCTTGGCTTGAACCCTTGCATTTCTACAAAAGACTTTTTGGACACATTTCTCCACTACTTTGGTTCTATAGGTAAAGAAGGGATAAAAACGATACCCTGCTCTTGCTCCAAGTATTAGAAGATGGGCATTAAAATTGATGGGGACATCAGATTGGTAGAGATTGGTATGCATTGGGGCATAAACATAACGCAAACTCCCATCTAATACCCAACCTTCTTGCTGGATATAACCTCCATAAGCTCCTAATCCAATTGCTTTAACATTGCCTTTATACCCTGAATCAGCTGCATTTAAATGTGTATAATCCAAACTCCCTCCATAAAAATACCTCTGTGTTTCAAAGCTTTCTCCATAATCATAACCCCCTGAAAAATGATAAAAAAGATTTTGAGTGGTTTTTCCTCCATAGGGTTGCTTTTGATAAATGCCTCCACCTGATACTTTTGCCCATAATCCATATAGAGTGGGAGGATAAATCAAATCATCTGTTCTTGTATATAAGTTATCTGATTCTAAACGAAAGATTTGATAAGGCAAAGAAAAGATATTCAATAGACTTTTAGCAGTTTGATTAGGATTTCTTGTAATGGCACTTAAAACCCATTGATTCAATCCTCCACCTGCATCTCTTTTTTGTAAGATTGGGAGATAATCATATAAACCAATGATTGTAGCAATTCCTTTAAAATCAGCCCCATTACCTAAAGAAGTTGCTGAAGCAACAACCATATCTGAAGAAGGAGTTAAAAGAATATTGGAGGGATTTTGATAGATTTGAATGAATTCTAAGCCATTGACATTGCCTGCTGTAATGGTATCTGTTTTTCCTAAAGATAAATCAGACATCAGACGAAAGACACCATTTTCTCCATTGATGGTACTCACTTTGAGGGTGCGGGGAGAGAAGGGATC
>NZ_MLAQ01000029.1 GCF_002272895.1 Helicobacter sp. 12S02232-10 | reverse complement strand
ATATCATTTGCCATCTTTTTGCCAAAGATTTCAGATATCACACCAAAGCGTTCTGAATCATCTAAATCATTTAAAGAATGGAACAAATCTTTAATGGCTTCTTGTGGGTTATTTTGAATATCTTCTTTTAAGACCTTAGCATCTAGTCCCATTTTTTGTAAGGCTTGTTTAAAGCCTTCTGAAGCATTATCGATATTATTGAGTTCTGTAAAAAACTTATTGATAGAACTGCTTGCCTCTGAACTATCAAGTCCTACAGAGAGAAATGCCGTGCTTAGTGCTGATGTTTCTTGAGCAGATAGTCCAAATGCTTTTGCCCCTGATAGAGTGGATTGAGTGACTTCTAATATTTTTTTAGCTGATTGCCCTGTAGATTGAGCCATTTGGGTAACCTCATCGCCAAATGTTTGCAAATCAGTAATGCCTAGATTAAAAGTTTTAGATAGGCTACTGCTGAAATTGACTGCTTCTTCTTGAGTAATCCCTAATCCGATTTTAAGATTGATGGCATTTTGAGTGAAGTCTTTTAAATCATTCTTTGCTACGCCAAGTTGTGCAGAGAGTTCTCCTATTTTTAGAATGTCTTTTAAATCCATTCCATTGCTTTTGCCTAAACCAAACATATCTTTTTTAAAACCTTCTAATTCTTTATGGGAGAAGTTGGAGAATTTATTGATTTCATTGATAGCAGTATTGAAATCCAAAGAAGCAGAGACAGGGGAGGTAATAAATTTTTTAAAAGCATAAAAAGTTCCTACAAATTGAGTGGCAATGACTTTTAAATCATTCATTGCCTTATCAGTTTTAAGTCTTAATTCCACCTTTGTTGCTTCTTTGATTTTAGCTTTCAGTTCCTTGATTTCATTTGTAGGCATATTATTTTTTAATCCTAGCTTTAATCCTTTGGTTGCATCTTCGATGGATTTTTTCAGATTAAGACCTAAATCAAGCTTTGTAGCCCTTGCAATTCTACTGATGGATTTATTCAAGTCATCTAAATTAGCTTTGATATCCAGTGTAATTTCTGAAGTCATAGGATTCCTTTGGTTAAAAAATTATTTTTAATCTTGATTTTTTTAAACAAGTGAGTTAAATGGATATAAAACAATAAATCCCTTTCAAATTCCACTTCTTGCCTCCAAAATCTTCTTAGCAATCCTAATGTAGTCTTCAAACTCACTCCATTCCATATCTTTGATATCTTTTAAACCAAAATGCAAGGCATAACCAATGATGGCTATGCCTTCTCTTAGTCCTTTGGATCAAATCCTATAAACTCTTTGATACATTCTAAAAGTCTTTTAAACTCTCTAATTCCCATTTGATTGATAGAATCGATAGTGAGTTCGCCTTCAGACATATCCACTAAAAGATATTTTGCAACACTGAGTTCGTCTTTGCTTTTCTTTTGGGCAGATTCTAGTTGCAAGATAGTAGGCTCTTTTAAAGTAATCTCTCTTCCATCTTTGAGAGTGAAAGTTTTGATATCTTGATCCATTGGTTTATCCTTATATTGATTGATGAGGATTTAGTCATCTCCATATTGCTATAGAGGGCAAAACCTCTGATTCCTTAATTTAATTCCTTCACCAATTCTGCCCCATAGCTATCGACTTTATAAATCTTATTGGTGATGTTT
>NZ_MLAQ01000028.1 GCF_002272895.1 Helicobacter sp. 12S02232-10 | reverse complement strand
CACACCTTCTCAAAACTTTCAAAATAAAAATTCTTCTAAATCCAAAAAAAGATTTTTTCCTCTATTTTCTTTTGTCTTAGCAGCTTTATTATTTCCATTTAGTGGTGAGATTTTAAGAGCTGATGATATTGTAAGCGGTGATAATCCTTGTGCATTAGGTGGGGCTGGTGGGGGTACTTCTTGTGCCCAGCTCATTGCTTCAGATCCTCTTTTTAGTCTGACCAAAAAAACAGGCAATCAATGGGATTTCGTTCTGACTAGTTGGTTAGAAGAACCTAAGGCGATTACTTTGACTGGTAATCACGTCATCATCAATAATATCAACAAAGGAAGGATTTTTAACACTAAAGCTCATTTTGATTTTAACAACTCGCTTTGGACTGGCGGATTAGAGTTTGAAAACTACCAATCAGGGGTTTATAATTTTACAGGGAATTATGGAGGTTATGCGTTCAAAGGCAATATCTTGACTTGGGATTCAAGCAATGAAGTTTTTAATTTTAGTAAAAATGCCAATATGCTCGGAAATATAGATATTGTTTATGCAGAAGTCCATAATAAATACAATTTCAACCATTCTTCTTTAGAGGGCAATATCAGGAATTCTTTTAACTTAGCAGGAAATCGTGTTCTTCAAGATTTCACTTTTACTGGCAATTCAGATAAAGGATTTGCACTAAAAGGAATGAATGGGACTAATTCCCAGCTTTACAACAATTCCTTCAATCTCAACCTGACTTTCACAGATGGTGCAAAAGCCTATGCCGATGTGCAAAACTTGTGGAGTACCCTCATAACCCTCAATAAAAAATCTTCATTTCAAGGAGATAGTGTTACAAATAGTTCAGGCTTGACTATAAAATTGGATGATCATTCTACATTCACTACCTCAAAAATCACCAACACAAACACAATCAATGCCACCATCAAAAATAACTCAACCTTTTCAGCCGCGACCTTCGACCATAACAGCGGGAATTTTAATTTCAGTTTCAGTAATAGTTCTGAATTCAACGGCGGTGATAGCACTAAATCGGTAGCAATAAAAATTTGGAGAGGTTGGAACAATACCATCACGCTAGATAATTTATCAAAAGCCTATGCCAACATCACAACTGATTATAATGGACAATCCATCAATATGAAACCTCGATTCACATTGAATGCCGATAATCAATCTACCTTCAAGGGGAACTTAACATTCTCGACTGATTCGGTTGTCAATTTTAAAAATAACAGCTCAATAACAGGTCTTGTCAAAGTTGATCAAAATTATTATAACGATCCTTTTAGGAGTGATTTTACCTTTATAGATTCCTCTTTGGAATATGACTCCACTGCTTCAGGCACTACCGTGATCCAAACTGATGATAAGCATAAAAGCTACTCACCAAGTGCTTATTTTACATTTAGCGGTAACAATACCTCTAAAAACTATGCTCTTAAAGGTGATATATCAAATGGATTGGGTACGATTACTCTCAATCTCAATAATCAAGCCAAATGGCAAGGCTCTATCAACAACGGAGGTGGTACCACCAATGTTAATTTAGACAATGCCACTTGGACTGGCAATAATGATACTGCAGCCTTTTTAGGTTCAGGTACTGTCAATGCCCACTTCACCAACAATGCTTCAATGACAGGAAAGCTAAAAAACTCTACAGCAAGCACTTGGAATTGGACAGCAGATAATTCGACGATTGATACCTCCACAGGAGGCATTGCAATTGGTAA
>NZ_MLAQ01000027.1 GCF_002272895.1 Helicobacter sp. 12S02232-10 | reverse complement strand
GCCAATAGCTGTGATGGAAGAACCAGTTTTGCCATTGGTCACACCCATTCCAATATGGTTGGTTTGGAAATAAGAACTTTCAGAAGGATTGGTTGTATCAAAGCTTAGATTGTAATAGGTTCCATTTGCTTGTGCATTGGGCGTATCATTGTTTAGTTGGGTGTAAAGATCTCCAATCAATGTGGTGTGATTAGCAATCAAAGAAGATCCTGCTGCTAGCATTGTTCCTTTAGAATCTTTATTCCATAGGGTTTCATCTGGAGTGACTGGAGTGGTAGCTGCTCCAGAAGAAGCAACAGAAAGAGTGCTTGGAGATGCATCTTTATTAGAAACAGCTGGAGTTTCTCCAACATTGTCTTTAGAATCTTGTGTGGAAGTGAGTTCAAGATTGGCTTGTGAAGTTTTAATGTTGATGGTTCCTGCATTTTTAAAATCCAAATGTGTGATGCCTTCTCCAATGATGAATGTAGGAGCTTTAGAGGGTTCTGTAATGGCTGCAGAAACAGGAGTGGGAGTGGGAGTCTTGATCGAATCATTTTGAGCTGTTGCTTGTTGTATTTGAGGAGTGGGTAGAGTGTAATCAATGCTCACATCTAAGGTTCCATCCTTGCTCCCTAAGATAGAATTCTCTCTTAAAGAAGCATCATTATTAAAGCTTGCTTTGATGTTTCCACCTTGAATGCTCTTAGAGGAACCATCAGGATTGAGACTTGTATCTTTAGAGGTTAAATATGTTCCTTTAAAGCTTGTTTTTTCAATATCCATTGAAGAACCTGCTTTGAGAAGACCATCACTTTCATTCCCATTCAAAGTGATGTTTGCAAGTAATGTTGGAGCTGGGGTATCACTACTATCTTGGGGAGTGCTTAAGGGATCTCCTTGAACAAATAGATTGAAAGCTGCCCCTTTAGCAATGCTAACAGTGATGTCTTTAGAGACATCTTTGATGGCATTATCTCCATAAAGTCCTAAACTCACCCCACCTTGATTAGAAGTGATGTGATGGACATTGCTCAAATCAGATTGGTTGAGTTTGGAATCAAATCCACCCATACTGATTCTTTCATCACTAGAGCGGCTATCAACAAATAAACCAATGCCATAATCAGATGTAATCATTCCAGCATTATTCCCAGTTCCTGCTCCAATGATATGAGAGCCATAGAAATTAAAGGTTGCATCACTTGCAAGCGTTTGAGGCACTTCTTGTTTTTGAATGCTAGGCTTATCTAAAGAAGAATTAGCAGCTCTTAAATGCACCCCTGCATTTTGAAGGGTTTTAAACACAGCATCTGCGTTTGTATTTGCAGTGCCTAAATCTCCTCTTTTATCTGTTTTAGGGACCCAAACAAGTACTCCATTTGGATCTGAATTTTTGTTATCTTTTAAATTGATGAAACTAAAGCTAGAACCACTTGCTCCAGAGACATAATAATCATTTGAAGTTTCTTCGTTTGGATTTTTGATTTTATCTGCTTTGGTGTTGTTGCTAAAATCAAAGGCAATGGTTTTTACATCAGAAGCTTGTCTGCTCACAATATTCCCACTCAATCCATCAAATCCTTTTGCATATAAGTCTGAATCTTGCACGGCTCTAAAATCAAGTGTGGCAGTGTTGCTATAAAAATCCCCTTTGGTTTGGGTATGGTCTAAGATGACATTGGCTAAGGTATCTGCAATTTGTTCTCCGTTGATATAGCCTGCATTCTTAAAGACAATCTTAGAAGCATTGGAGAGTGTATCAATATGCCCTGTATAGAATTGATCATTAAAATCAGGATCAGGATAATTGCCCATAAAGGTTAGATGCCAGATAGCAGATTGATTGGCTGCTCCTTTGATATCAAAGTCTAAATAAGGTTTGTCTCCATTTGTATCCTTGCCTCCCCATAATTGATAATTCTTTGTATCAATCACAGCATTGATGGTGAGATTGGTGGCATCGACTTCTAAAGAAGCTTTTGTCTCTTTATCATCACTATTTGCAGGTGAGAGTGTGATGGCAGTGTTGCCATAGAGATTGAGTGTATTGTTTGGAGTGAAGGCCACAGAATCTGTGCTAGAACTTGCAGGGCTAGAGCTAGGAGTGCTAGAACCTGTAGTATCAGAGCCTTCAGGGCTTACAGTATCAGAACTTACAGGAGCATTCACACCCTTGAGATTCGCACTCAATAGTTTGCCTCCATCGATGATATTGATGGTGGCATTTGCTAAGGAAGCATCTAATTTAGTTGGAGTCTTTCCACTAGAAGAGTCTTGATTGAAGGTTTGAGATTTCTCACCAATAAAGGTATAAGTCATTGCTGTTTTAGTGGCTAAGGTTCCTTGGAACGATCCTCCTTGAGCAATTTGAGAATAATCTAGGCTTGGATTAGAATTATTTGGAAGATTAAAATAATCAAGACTGCCAATATGGCTCAAATCAATCCCTGAAGCACTCAAATTAGAAGTGGCTTGTGTTTCTACACTATTAGTCTTGTTAGTATCAGGAAGGATTTCATTTCTAAATACCAAGACATTAGGTGTTTGGATTCCTTGTGTTTGGATTGTTGCACTTCCAAATCCATCAATGGTTCCTTGCAGAGTATTGGGACCATCAAAGATGATCTTTCCAGCAACATTGAGTTTTGCAAGGGAAGAAGTGCCAAAGTCTAGATTGATGGTATGGAATGTAAAAGAAGAATTTGCATTCCCTCCAACACTTCCTGTAGAAGTGCCATCTGTGTTAGTTACTGGACCTGTAATCTTGGCATCCTTTCCAAAACTGCTGCCATAAAAATCTAATCGTGCTGTTGTGCTACTCCCTAAAGTCAAGTTTCCATTGAGTGTTGCTTTTAAAACCTTTAAGATCGAATCACTCAAAGCTCCAAAAGCATTGGTGGTTGCTGTTTGGGTATTGCTGTTTGTATCTTTATAAGTGACATAATCAGCGATAGAAGTATCCACCCCTCTATTATCAAAGATTGCATTCAAATT
>NZ_MLAQ01000026.1 GCF_002272895.1 Helicobacter sp. 12S02232-10 | reverse complement strand
TTTTTTAAGATTTTGATTTCCATTAACATTCCCCCATCAAATCAAAAATTCATTATTTGAATGAACTTACTTTGGTTTGAAATCACCAAAATTTCAGGAGTCAATGATGAATCCATCAAATTTATCAGATTTAAGGGCATTAGAAACAAGGATTGCTTTAACAAAAGAAGAGTTTATTGCATTAGCAAATTATGGAATAGAGCTTCAAAACGAACTTGAAGCTAAAGCAGATTTAGAAGCAAAAATTGAATTAACAAGAGGAGATGACAATGAATGAGCAAGAAAAAAAATCTTGGGCTGAAATGAGCTTAGAAGAGAAAAAAGATACATTTGGAAATTATATTGTTTATGAAGTTGCAATGGCAATGAAAGGACAATATGCTCCATTCTTAGAAAAAGTAGAAACATTTAATAGAGCTTATAACGGCTTAAATGGTGTGCCTTATAATGGCTTGAATTCTTTAGTTCTTGATTTGAAACAAAAGCAAGGTAACTATCAAAGCAATGTTTGGTTAAGTCTAGCTGAAGCAAAACAGCTAAAAGTAGATGAAAAAGAAATTGATAGTATCTTTCAAGACAATAGCATTCCAAAAGCTAAAATCAGTTTTATCAAAGCTTTTGAATATATTCCTGTTTATGAACTTGATGAAAATGGCAATAAAATCCCACTGCTTGATAAAGATGGCAATCAAAGACTTGATAAGCATACGCAAGAACCATTATTCAGATATGTTTATGAACCACAACTTGATAAAGATGGCAATTTAAAAATCAATCTTCAAACAAACCAACCTTATATACAAATGAAAACTGAAAAAGTGGCAATCAAGCCCACATTGGAATCTAAATTTCTTTATAATGTTGATGTATTTAAAACATTGGATAAAAACAAGATGAAGCCAATAAAAAAAGAATTCTTGCATAAAGCAATACTATGGAACAATAAAGATTTTGATCATTCAAAATCACATCTAATCTTTGGAGATATTGAAAACAAACTTCATAAAGCAACTGCAGAGCAAATCAAAGGATATTTGATTGCACAAAATAATGATGTGGCTTATGAACCCCCTATGAAATTAAATGAAACTCAAAAGCAAGAAGTTGAAAGAATCATTAATGAAAAATTAAAAGAAAATGCCCCAAATATCGGACAAGAAAAGAATCAAGAAGACAAAAAATACAAACTAACAAATGAATCAGTAGAATATAAACAAACAAAGCTTTTTAGAATTGAAGCTTTAAGAGACTTTGATGATGTTAAGGCAGGTGATAAAGGTGGTTTTGTAGAGGATGAATCAAATCTATCCCATAATGGCAATGCTTGGATTTATGATAGTGCAATAGTTTTAAATGGTGCAAAATTGTCTGATAATGCAAAAGCCTATCACAAATCTGTTGTTGGATCAGAAACCTTAATCTATGGTGATGTTAAAATCACAGGAGGCGTAGAAGTCTATGAAAACAAGCCGATTAAAAATCAAAAAGAGCTTAATGAATATTTAAAAAATGTAGGTCAAACAGAAGCTCAAAAACCCATTTCTCCTAAAATCCAATCAGAAGTAAAAGCTGTTACAGCCAAAAAAGCAGAAGTCAAAAAGTCGCAGACTAAAAAGATGACTAAAAATTCTGAAATGTCAATGTAGTTGGATACCAAACAAACAAATATCAATCAAAGAATCAAAGAGTACTTGCACTCTTTGATTCACAAAAAGGAAAAAATATGAATCGAAATGTTGATGAATTTTTACAAAGTTTTATGTATTTTTATCGCTTAATGGGAAAAAACAAAGATGTTTTTTTTGAACAACTAATGAAAGAAATCAACCAACTCAAAGAAAATGAAAATATCAATAATAATAATTTTATTCAAGTCTTTAAAGAGGAATTAAAAAATCTGCAAGAAAAAGAAAATACGCTAAAGACAGAAACTGAAAAAATACAAATAGAACCAAAACAAGAAATCAAGTCTATTGATACCCCCGCCAATCAAACACAAGAAATTATGGAAAATACCAATACCCCTGCTAAAACCTTTGTACTACCATTTCCAAAAACTCATTTTAAATCAACGTTGAAAAAAAATATTAATGAATTTATCAAACAAGCACAGGAGAGTTCTGAAAACAATCAAAAGCTTTTAGAACTTAATATTATAAAAGATATTGATTTAAGTGGAAATTCACCCAAAGTCTTTTCAAGAAAAGCGATTTTGCCTCAAGAAAAAATCAATGATTTTGCAAAGGATTATGCAAAATCTTATTTAAAGACTTTAAGCAATGAAATTGGTGTTGGTATGGAATTTTTAGGATTTAATGTCAAAGGTGACATTCTATTAAGTTCTAAAATCAATTTAAGCCAAACTGATTTTTCAGAAATGATAAAATCCAAACAAATAAATAGTAACGATTTAGGATTTCACTGGGATTGGAATATTGGCAATATTCAAAATTATCAAAAAGAAAGCAAAGCTTTCATTGATAATTTTCAATATGAAATTAAAGATCTTTCTAATCATAAAGATTTATCTTTAATGCCAGAAAATATTATAACACAAAACAATCAAAATCCAAATCCTATATCAAAAGACAATTCACCCCAAACACCTAGTGGAGAAAAACTTGAAAATTCCAATCAGCCTAATCAATCTAATGATAAATCTGATGTTGCTCCTTTGCTTGATTTTTTCGATAAATTAAAAATTCAAAATGAACAAATGGCAATTGGAAAAGACCAATTTAAAAAAGAATTTTTGATTTACTCTAAAACTCAAATGAAAGAAAATGAGATGAAAGTCTTATTGAAGCTTTTAAACAAAGAACCAAGCAGACTCACAGCAGAACATCAAAAATTAATCAAAAGTGGTTTAGCTTATGCTTTAGGCAATCAAAACTTGCTGGATAAAGATTTAGGTCTCACAATTAAAAACCAACTCAAAATCGAACTTAACCCCGATGAGAAACAATATTTAGAGCAAAAAAATCTAGAACACAAAAAAGCAGAAATCCAACTCAAAAGTGGCTTAACCAATCAAACTCTATCTAACTCCCAACCTAATTCTAAAACGAATGCCAAAACATCTAAAAAACAAACAAATTTTGGTATGGGAATGTAAGG
>NZ_MLAQ01000025.1 GCF_002272895.1 Helicobacter sp. 12S02232-10 | reverse complement strand
CAACATTAGAATAAAAATCATCACTACCTTGAATTGCTCTTCCAATATCATAAAAAAACATTCCAATCCAGACATTAAACTCTAAAACTGATTTGATTGTATCTTTTAACATCACACTATCCTTTATTGCTTCATAACAGCTCAAAAGAGAAGGAGAGAAATTCTCCCTTACTTCACTTCTCTTATGAGTGCTTTTGTTTCTTTTTGATTTAAGATCTTAGCAATCTCATCAGCAGTGTTTTGATTGTTTTGTGCCCCTTGAGAAGTTTTAAATGGACCAATTAAAATCTTTTGAACTTCAACATCTTTAGGTGGTTGTCCTAATGGAATCACTTCTAAAGCAATGGCATAAGGGTATTGATTCAATAATTCAAGTTGGCTATCAGAAAGTTTTGCATTTCTTGGAAGGGTGAGGACTTCAAGATAGAATCCTTTTGCCAAAGAAGCTAAAACTTTAGGTGCTACTTTTTTGAGTTTAGAAGCTTTGGGTGCAGATGCTATCTGTTTGCCAAATGCATACCTGCCCCCTACTGAGACTAAATAGTTTTGGTTGTAATATTGCCCTCCAAAAGAAGTATCCACATCAGCATACACTCTCCAATTAGCATTTAAGATTGAATTCACACCCAAAGATACCAATGCCATTTGATTGGATTGTAGATTTTTTTGAGCACTGGAGAAGTTGGTTTTAAAATCCATTTTACCCCCACCTAAAATATCACCGACATAAGAGAGTCCGACTCTAAAATCAGTCTGATTTGCAGCCGTTTTAAGTGAATAACCCAAATTAGCTCCAACTCTACCTCTGAATGCTAAGATATTATCAATGGCTGCATTCAAGAACGCATCTCCATTGACTTGATCAAAGGCTCCATTCCCAACATAACCTAAGATGAATTCAGCATTGGGTTCTAAATAAAGAGAATGTTTTGAAGTGCCTTTTTCTTGGATTAAGAAATTCCAGCGATAACCAAACTCTTCCCCTAAAGAAATAGTAGAAGAATTAAGAGTGGTATTTTCTTTTTCATTATGATCCAAAGTCAATTGATTGCTGATAAAGGCATATTTGAGGATGGTATCAGAATAGAATCCTGCATCACTTACAAATGAATAATATGCTCCGATCTCAAAGAGATTGGCTTTACCTTGAAAGTCTTGGGCTTTGAGTGAGTTATACCCATAAGAGAGTGCCACCCCAAAATAAGATCGTGCCTGTGTTTGTGGGATAGAGAAATCATAACCACCCTGAACATTTGTACCATAGGTTTTAACCTCTTCACCCCGATTAGAAGTTGTCATTCCATTAAAGATTCTTGCCCATACCCCTTGAGCACTTAAATTGCCTCGAAGTTCGCCTAATCTCTTGTTTAAATCATTGATGTTAGCAAGGAAGATGGAATAGTTAGTTGTAATCGCTCCTGCAGTCATATCTTCAGATTTCTTATCGATTTGAGAACTTGCTGCAGCAATATAGTAATTGGTAAAAGTAGGACTTGTACTACCCCCTTCCTTTGAAGCTGTCTTAGGAGTGCCTGTAGAATTGGCAGAATCTTCTACTTTGGTTTGGAATTCAGTTGTGATTAAATCATAGCCTTGTAAGACACTTGAAGTGGTATTGAATTGAAGATGTGCTTTACCTGAAGAATCATTTTGGATTGAAGCCACTAGAATCTTTTTATCACTTAAATCTCCTAAAACAGGAGTAGCAGCATTCTGATAGACTTGGAGATAGTTATTTAAAACAGCTCCAGAAGCAACACTTGAAGTAGAAGTATCCACAGCAGCAGCTCCAGCAATTGCAGCAGTTGCTTTGGGTGCAACAGAAGGAGTGCTTCCTTCAATCTTTGGTGTTGAGACACTCACGCCATTGATGATAAAATGATCGGCTTTTTTATTATTTGCATCCTCTGCTTTTGCTTGGGGATTATAAGCAACTCTAAAGACAGCATCATTTAAATCCTTGACCTGATTGATGGTAAGAGTTGAATAAGTTGCTTTAGGAGTAGAGAAATCTACTTTTCCTCCAGTACTTGCTAAATCAATCACAGTATTGTCTTGAAGTAAGGTTTCATTCACCAAATGGGAGGTATCAAATACAGGTGCATCCTTCTGATTAGAAGAAAGCACTGAAATGAGTGATCCATCTTCTAAGAGTAACTTACTGCCTCTAGAAAGAGCAATGGAGACATCTCTATCTTTGATATTGAGCTTTCCAATGAAAGCTGCATCTTTTTCAAATATTGCTTGATAAGCAGGGGTAGTGTCTATAGATTTTGAAGCTACAGCAGGAGTTGCATTATTTAAAGAATCAACTTCTCCAACCATCACACCTGAAATGCTTGCAGTATAAACATTTGGATTGCTGATTTTATCAATTGCAAAAGTTGTTGCATTGGATTTAAATGTATTGATTTGGCGATAATCTTTTAATAATGCATCTGCTTTTTTAGCATCTAATCTGATTAATAAACCTTGCTCATAGGTATAGCCATTGACTTTAACACTATTTTTAGAAGTATCTGAACTAGCAATATCAAAGCTAGTGCTATCATTAAATTTTGTAGTGTCTCCACCTTTAAAAGCAGAGGTTGTACTTGTAGCATCTGTGGCTTCTTTATTGAGAGGAGCAGTTGGGGTTTGGATCTTATCAGCAAAAATAATATTGGTATTTCCTTGAAGATAATGAACAGAAGCCACTCCTTTGATACTACCTGCAAGAGCAATATTATTTGTTGCAGAAGCTCCATCAGTGATGACATTAAATTCAGGTCCTTTGCCTGCATATAAGAAACTTTGGAGTAAAGCATCATTTTTAAGTTTATCTACAAATTCTTTAGAAAAAGAAAGTGTGACATTAGCAGTACCAGCTCCTGTAGTATCAAGGGTTCCTCCCAAATACAAGGAATCTTTGAAATCTACATTATTAGCACCATTAAAGGTTTCTTTGTTCTTAGGATCATTTTGACCTGTAATGATATCTCCAGCATAAGAAGAGACACCAGAAGCTTGCAGATAGTTTTGCAAAATCAATGGATTAGCAATCAAAGCTTTTTGTATTTCAGGAGTGATTGTTTCAGAAGAAGAACTAGGAGCAGAAGGAGTAGAAGATGGTGTTGCTTCTTTTGATATTGGTTGGGAGGTCTCATCTTTTTTTGGAGTCAGAGTTGTGATGAGATTTTGTAATTTTGTATTGTCAAAATTAATGCTAGAGGGAGTGGAACTAAAGGCAATATTGGTTGTGCCTTTGGTGGTTTGGATT
>NZ_MLAQ01000024.1 GCF_002272895.1 Helicobacter sp. 12S02232-10 | reverse complement strand
TATAAACCACAACAACATTTCCACCCCATTTGTAAAAAAATTTTATTCTTAATAGATATAAAAGCAATGCTTCAATAGAATAGAAGATGGTATTTCTAAGATATAGAAGATAGTATTTCTAAAAGAGGTGAATATGATAAAAATTTTAGGATTAGATATTGGGATTACATCAATTGGTTGGGCATTAATTCAAGCAGATAAAACTTTTAAACAAAACAATCAAATCATTGATTGTGGGGTAAGATTATTTACTCAAGCAGAAAATCCAAAGAATGGAGAATCGCTTGCTTTACCTAGAAGAGAAGCAAGGAGTGCGCGAAGAATTATCAAAAGAAGAAAAGCAAGGATACTCCAAATCAAAAAGCTTTTGTGCAAACATTTTGGTTTTGAATTTGAAGCATTTCTCCCTAAAGAAGCATCTTTGCCAAGATTTTTTCAAACCAATAAAGAATTCCTTTCTCCTTGGGAACTCAGATCTTTAGGGCTTGATAGAAAATTAAATGATGTCGAATTTGGACGAGTTCTTTTGCATATTGCCAAAAGAAGAGGCTATAACGATTTAAGCCTTGTTGTCTCAGAGAAAGAAGAGGATAAAAAATCTGAAAAGTTTATCTTGGATTCCATTCAAGAAAACAAAAATCAAATGCAAGCTAAGGGTTATAGAACAATCGGCGAAATGATGTTTAAAGAATATTACCTTAAAGAAGTCGCCAAAGGTCTTTATGAGAATGTCCGCAATAGAAATAAAAAAGATAAACAATCAGATGCTTCAAAAAAGACAGAAACAAAAGAGGAGAAAAAAGAAAATTATAAGCGTTCTGTCGGTAGAAAAGAGCTTCAAGAAGAAATTGGGCATATTTTTGAAGCCCAAAGAAGATTTGGTAACCAAAAAGCATCTGCTACATTTCAAGCTGCTTATGAAAAAATTGCTTTCTATCAACGGGAGTTAAAAAGCTTTGAAAACAAATTGGGGAGTTGTGAATTTTATCCCGAAGAAAAAAGAGCTTCTAAATGCTGTTATAGTGCTGAAGAATTCATTAATCTGACAAAAATTATCAATACTTTAAAAAATCTTGAAAGCAAAACAGGAGAAGTTTATCCAAAAGAAATCATCAAAGAAATTTTAGATGGAGCCAAAAAAGTCAAAAGTGGGTTGAGCTATAAAAAACTCCGTGAAATCTTAAAGCTTGATGAGAAAATACCATTTCAAGATTCAAAGCTTGATTATATTGCTAAAGGCAAGAAAGTTGAAACAGCGATTTTTATTAAATTTGAGAAATACCACCGGTTAAAAGATTATCTGCAAGATTTAGAAGCAGAATTTAACTCTTTGGATATAAAAACTCTAGACAATATCATCCAAATCATTACTTTTAATAAATCTCCAAAAGATATCAAGACAAAACTTTCTAAGCAAAACATTTCAAAATCCTTGCAAGAAAAATTGATTGCCAATACTCTTGGGTTCAATCAAAGCATTCGATTGAGTCTTAAAGCCCTCGATGAGATTTTGCCTTTGATGAGAGAAGGGAAGAGATATGATGAAGCGATCGAAGAAACTGGATTGAAGATGAAAAAAAAGAATACTAAATCCATCCTTCTCCCCCCGCTAACAGAAACAGAATTCTCAGATACACTCAATCCCGTCGTTAATCGTGCGATTGCTCAATGTCGCAAAGTGATCAATGCTGTGATTAAAAAATATGGCAAGGTGCATAAGATCCATCTGGAATTCACGCGTGAAATTGGTAAAAATTTTAAAGACAGGAGTAAGATTCTTAAAGAACAACAAGAAAACTATGATCGCAATCAAGAAGCTTTAAAGATTTGCAAAGAAATCGGTTTAGCAGAAAATGGGCGCAATATTTTAAAGGTAAAACTATGGATCCGACAAGATGAGTTCTGTGTTTATAGTGGTAAAAAAATTGAGCTTATAGATCTTAAAGATGAAAAATTACTTGATATTGACCATATTTACCCTCTCTCAAGAAGCTTGGATGATTCTCAAAATAATAAAGTGCTTGTTTTTCGCAGAATCAACCAAGGTGATAAAGGCAATAAAACCCCTTATGAATGGATTGGACACGATGCAAAAAAATGGGATGAACTCATCAAAAGAATCAATACAATGAAAAAACTTCCAAGAAGTGTGAAAAAGAAGATTGTGGATAAAAATTTCACTGATAAAAAAGAAGGTGATCGCGCAGAGTTTTTGGCTCGCAATCTGAATGACACAAGCTATATCAATCGATTAATCAGCCAATATTTGGCCTCTTATTTGGAATTTTTACCTTTAGATGATGCTGAAGATGTCACTCAAAAGGCTGGAACCAAAGGTTCAAAAAAACATGTTCTGACATTAGGTGGTAGCTTGACAAGTTTGCTCCGACATTATTGGGGGCTAGATGCCAAAAATAGAAATACCCATCTCCATCACGCACAAGATGCACTCATTATTGCATTTGCAACCGATGGTAATATCCAATCTTTTAGTAAATATCTGCAATCAAAAGAAGAGGAATACAAGAAAAAAGCTGACTCGAAAGAAAAGGCGGAAGACCTTAAAAATAGTGATAATAAAACAAAAAAATCTTTAGAAAGACCTTTGGAGAATTTTAATTCAGAAGTGCAAGAAAGAATCAATAAAATTTTTGTCTCTAAAGCCCCTAGGAGAAATGTCACTGGAGCTTTACACGAACAAACCATTCGTTCAAAAGAGGATTATTTCAAAGAATACGGGGGGATAGAGGGAGTTGAAAAGGCTATAAAACTTGGGAAAATACGCCAGATTGATCAAGGAATTGTGGATAATGATGGCATGGTGCGATCAGATATTTTCAGATCCAAAGATAAGGGTGAATACTACGTAGTTCCTGTTTATACTTATGATGTAGCAATTGGCAAATTACCCAACAAGGCAATTGTGTCAGGCAAAGATAAAACAGGTGTTATTAAGGATTGGATTGAGATGGATGACAATTATGAATTTTGTTTCAGTTTGTTTAAGGATGATTTGGTACAAATCCAAACAAACAAAATGCCTCAAAGCGTTTATGCCTACTTTGTGGGGACAAGTTCATCTACAGCAGGTCTGACGTTTAGACACCACAGTAATGTTTTAAAAGAAGATGAAAAAGACTTTTTTAAAGCTGATTCAGCTTCAGGATTTTTGTTACAAAGTGGTATTCGAAAACTCAAAATCTTCAAAAAATGCGTCGTATCGGCATTAGGAGAAATCAGTGAGGCTAGGCTTGAACCCAGAGAAGATGTCCGTTTAAAGACTACAAAAAAGAAAAGATGAATGGGAGGCTTTGATGAGGCTTATCGCAGTATTTTTATTTCTAATCCTGCAAAATTAAGCCTAAAGAATAATCTTTTTTGCATCACCCAAGAAGGAAAAGAAATCACATTTCCATTAAGGGATATTCTTATTGTTATTTCTGAGAGCAATCAAGTGAGTATTACAACAAGTTTGCTCAGTAAGCTAGCCGATCATAAAATTGCTTTTTTTACTTGTGATGATTCCCATATCCCTAATGGCATTTTCACACCTTATCTAGGGTATTATAAAACATCAGAAACCCTTCAAATTCAAGTCTCTCTTTCTAAACAAACCAAAGCAATTTTATGGCAACAAATTATTAAGCAAAAGCTTTATAATCAAGCAATGTTAGCTGAATTTTTTTGCCCTGAAAGCTCTCAAAAGATCTTAAAATTATCTAAAAATGTAATGCTTAATGATTCTAAAAATCTTGAATCTCAAGGGGCAATCCTTTATTTTCAAGCTCTTTTTGGAAAAAAATTCAGCAGAAGGGATTTTAATCCGATTAATTCTGCTCTCAATTATGCCTATGCAATCATTAGGGGTTGTATTGCTAGAAGCCTTGTAAGCAGTGGTCTTTTGCCTGCTTTTGGAATTTTTCATAAAAATCAATTCAATGCATTTAACTTAGCAGATGATATGATGGAGCCTTATCGGATATTTGCAGATTCTTTAGTGTGCTTGTTACTAGAAAAGCAAGATCTTCAAAAAGAATTTCAAAGAAATCACCGGCAAAATTTAGTTTCCATTTTAAATGCCAAAATTTCTTGCAAGAATAAATATTATCCTATGTATCGAGCAATCCCGCGTACGATCCAGTCCTTGGTAAATACACTTGGAGGATTTGGGAATGAATTAGTATTGCCTGTATTTATAAAGGAAAATTCCGATGGAAGAGAGATTTATGAGAATTTTGGTGATGTTTGATATGCCCACGTACACTAAAGAAGATAGAAAAAATTCTGCAAAGTTTCGAAAAGAATTGATAAAAGATGGATTTTTGATGTTGCAATTTTCTGTTTATGCTCGTATTTGTAAGGGTGTGGCCAGTGCAAATTCTCATTTGAATAGATTGGATTTAATTTTGCCTCCAAAAGGACATATCAGAGCATTAATATTGACAGAAAAACAATTTGATCAGATGAGATTATTATTGGGACAAAAAAGTGAATTAGAAAAGAAGAATGTGCCAAGACAACTTGTATTATTTTAGGGTTTTTAGGAGATTGTAACTCCGCACGGAACCCAATAACCGTTTATTTTAGGCAGTTATTAAAATCTTCTGTGTGTATTATAGCATATTTTTTATCATTTTATTCTATGTATATCCCTAATATCAATGATTTGATAGAGGTGTATTTTACCATAGAAGAATTTAATAACTGCCTAAAAC
>NZ_MLAQ01000023.1 GCF_002272895.1 Helicobacter sp. 12S02232-10 | reverse complement strand
CCATCTTCTCTCCATAAGCTATGTTCAATACTCCTAGAGCAATCAAACACACTGCCATTAGTTTGAATAAATATCGTATCATTGGATGATCGATAAGATTTTTGTTATTGTTATTTAAAAGCATCAAATACTCCATCATTTTTGATTCTCTCATAAGCTTTTTGTCTATGTTCCAATCCATTTTCTCCTCCATTGATCCTGCAAGTGATTTTGCTAAGTGCTTCATTGACTTCAATATCGAGTTTCTTTCCATGTTTGTCTTTAGGAGTACACATTTTTCCATCATCTGCATCAGCTATTTCATAAAGTTCTTCTTTATTCCAAAACCATACTGCAGATAATAGGGCATATCTGCCATTAGTGATCAATAAATCAGGGTTTTCAACAAAATTAATTGATTCTTCTACCCATTTGTGTTTGTGGGCATATGTATTAAATTCTTCATAATTACCCCTGCCTGTGAGTTGGGCAAGTCCCCTACCTCTAAATTTATAACCATCACCTGATTTTGTATTGCCTAAACTATTTTTTTTTTCATACAAGATATTGGCAATCGCTTCTTGATTAGGCAGTCGAGAATATTTGGGAAGCTTTTTCTTCTTGTTTTTAACATATCCGTATTCTTTTGCCTGTGCTTCTGAAAAATGAAATTTATCTTTTAAATCATTCACAGAGTAATAAAAATCTTCTTCCATAGTAAATGTTCCATTTCCAACTTCTACATAACATTGTGCAAAGAAATGATTGAGAGACTTAAGCGTACTTAAATTATAGGTCAAATACATTGGGATACCTTCTGCATCCTTTCGGTTGAGCTCTTTAACGATGTCACACAAGATACCCTTATTTTTTTCATATTTCTCATCCTTAACATTGCTTTCTTTATCATTGTTTTCCCTAACACCATCAAACACCAGCAACAGCATTTTTAAAGTTATAAACCTTTCTTTTCTCCTTCTAACCATCCCATCTAGTGTTTGGATATCATCTTCGATTCTTTTTTTTTCGATGTCTTTGAGTTTTGCATCTCCCTGCTCTTTCATTTCTTGAACAGCTTGTAAGACATGAAAGACTTCAGGATCACTTTGTCTATCATTTGGGTATTCCAAATCAAGAGTAATCAAAGCATTATTTTTGCTTTGATCGGGGATATCTTGTGATATTAAAAGATCTTTTAAGGAATAGGTTACAAACAAGTCTTTGGCTTTCGCTGCTTCATAAGGAGCAGTAGCTACCTTAAAGATGAAATCATCGGAATTTGACTTTATCATATTAATGTTTATTGGAGAATTCTTCATATCACGGGAAGTCAAATAAGCTTTATTGATGGGAAAAGGAAGAGGGAGATAAAGATTGGGATGAGAGAAAGAAGAAGGCGTTTGTTCCATGCTTTGTTTGTTTAAAGAATCAGATTTTTGTTGCTTATTTTCATCATTAAGAGGTTCTGAATAAGCGATTTGAAGTTTGTTGGGCTTGGGAATAGTGTGGAGGGGAAATCCTCTGTCTGTAAGGATTAAAGTGACCTTGTCTTGGATAATAGGAAAACCCCGATTGAATTGTTTTTTAAACAAAGCCTCAGGTGGAATCAAATCAACCATTGTGCAAGCACCTCCTAAAGTAATAGGATTACAACAGCCTTGAATGGTAGCTTTTATGATATCTTGATTTAGAATCAGAGATTTCCCTCCAATGCGAAAGTTTTTGCCTTTGCCCACAATGATTTTGACTTCTCCGCCATGAGGACAAAGAAGTTTATCATCTTCTAAGATGGGAAAAAGCATCACTTGGGGTTGTGGGGGCTGGATTGAATCTTGCTTGGCTTTATTTGCTTTTTCTTGGTTTTTTTTCTCTTGGGTGATTTTACGATTAATATCCAATACAATGCTCAAAGAAGATTCTAAAAGAGAATAATAATAAAGAATGAGGGTAAAACCTTTGAAGGCTACTCCAAGAGTTTGAATCTTATCTTGAACAGATTCCTGAGTATCTTCATCTTCTATAGGCAAGGAAGCCTCAAGAAATTTGAGACTTTCAGCAGTTGGGATAAAAAGAACTTTAAGCGTATTGTTTCCCAAAAGTTCATAGACTTCCCCACCTTTTCCCAAAAAAACTCCAGCAGGAAGAGATGGTGGGTATAAGAAATGGTATTGGTTGGGAAGATCTTGACACAAACAAACCTCTTTGCCACCTTGAAGAAGAATGCCATAGAAAAATATCTTGGAACAAAAGGTGTCAATCCCATTTTGGGAAAGCTCTAAGAGATTTATAGATAGTTTCTCGCCAAAAACAAAAAATGTATAAGCTCCATTTCCTCCCTCTTGAAACCATCCTACCCCATCAAAAGTCTGCCTCTGTTGTGAATCTTGCAAGCTCACAAACTGCGGTTGGGACTCAAGAAGATTATTTGAATCTTGCTCTTCTTTGAAAGATTTGAAGTCCTCTTCATCTTCTTCAGATTGAGCGTGTGTCTCTTCCTTCTGTTGTGCTTGGATGTGTTGGAATGCTTGAATAAAGTAGGCATCATAGGCTTTGTGAAGTTCTGGAATAAACTTCTCATCCATTGATTGGTTTGCACTCCCCTGCAGTTGGAAGCATAGAGAGAAATTTGCATACGAACCAAAGATTTTTGAAACGTTTGTCTTATCAATCAAAGACCTGTCTCCCTGATAAACTTCATAGGGTTTGAAAGCATAGAGTGAATAATAGCTTGAGATATTAAAGGTTTTGATCTCATCTAACAAAGAAGCTTCTTCTCTAAAGAAAGTATAAAGCTTCAATCCAATCCCTTTGTTTTTAAACTTAATAAGCCCATCAATCAATTGATCTTCTTGGAGAAAGTCTTTCACAACAGGAGAATCATAAAAACTTGCTGCAGGGATATAAAAGTCATAAAACTCATTTCTGCTAAGAAATAAAATATCTGAAATGATGCTTAAAATGGGTTGCTTTCTGATATCTTTCAAAGCTTTGCAATGGGACTTGGAGATGAGTTTTTTATATGTAGTGAGTTTTTTGAAAGCGATTTGATTAGAATGATAGATAAGCTCGATAAAATGATTGAGCATATCCAAATCAAACCCTTGATTAAAAGATGAATCCAACAAATAAGAATAGAGATAAAGATATCTTGTCAAAAGAGAGATTTGATGGCTTTTAGCACCTTTGAATTTAGTGTCTTCTCTACCAACCTTCTTTCCTAAAAGTGTGAGAGGAGATCCTAGATAAAATGTATTGTGTTGATCATCTGAACCTATTTGGATATGATAGATAGAAAGAGGCATTTGAGAGTCCTCTTGTTTTTCTTGGTACCAATAGTTTTCAATCAAACATTCATAAGCCTTTCCAAGAAAAGAAGAGACAGGATAAAAGCAAGATTTGTCCAATTTATCATCTTTCTTCAATTTAATGCACACATAACCTTCATAATCCTTGAGAAAAGTTTGCAATACCGATTGAAGCAGCACTTTCAGATCACTTACTTGATTGAGTCTTTTGGAAGATAATAATCTTGAGGAAAGCTTGGGAGTAAGAAGGAAATCAACAAAAGAAGACAAGCACAAAGGATCTTTAATAAAATCTAGGCCTTTGGGATCGCTTGGATGTTTGGTGTTATATTCTTTTAAGAACGCATTTTTATCTAAATAAATGATTCCATCATAATAGGGAAATAGTTTTTTAACACTCCGAGCATTGTAAGTATAAAGAGCTTGGATAAAATGAGGGCGACTCAAATCGTTGGAAACATTCTCCTCAAAGCTTGCCCCTCTCAATTCCTTTTGATTTTTTATCTCATCATTATCTTTTACACCATTTTCTTTTAGATTCTCTTTAAAAGAAGAATCATTCATAAACGCTGCACCCTTTTTGAATTCTTCAAAAGACAATACAAAGAGTTGTCCTAAGACACCACCTAAAGAATGCCCGCTAAGAGTAAGTTTTGTATGTCTAGAAATGGCTTGAGAAAAGATAAAAACAGGCTTTTTAAGAGCAGAAGATGGAGGATAGGGAGAGTTGGAATAAAAAACCTTTGCATCAGAAGTTTGTAAAATCTGGCAAGTGGGACCTATGATTATCTTAGGATAATTGAGAAGCCTTTGATAAAGGGGATTAAAGTTTAATTCTTTAGGAGGAGAATATTTGCAAGAATCCATACACAAAGGGAATTCTCCAATGCATTGATAATAAAACAAAATCATATCTTGGTATTGATTTTCTGGGATATTCTCCATATCTATCCAAAGATCTTCTTCCATATTAGATATACTGATTTCACTGCCTCGAATCCCAAGAGTATAACCAACATAATCATAAGATGGAAAAGAATCATAAGCATATTCCAAGCTCCCATCTGCTTGAAGAAAGCTACGGCGTTTCTTTTCTCCAAACAAGGTAGCAGAGAATCCTGAGGGAGTTTTGGGTTGATGGAGCAATAAATCATAACGTTCAAAGAATCTTTGGGATTGGAGGGGAGAGAAATCACTGCTTAGGAATTTCTCAGTACTTAACTTTATTCCTTTTTCAGATCCACCATCTTCTTTGATATGGTATTTATAATTGGTGTTAAGAATATCGGAGAAAGTGATTTTTTTAAGGCTGCCTGTTTCTTTGTTCAATAAGGTCAAGGTTGTGTTTAAATCATTTAAATTTTCTTTTTTCAATAGCTTATAGAAAGCTTTTTTAAAATCTTTATTGCTTAAATTATCTTCTTTAAGTTTTTTTCTGATTGCTTCAATTCTTGCTATTTGCTGATTATAAACATCAGCTCTATCAAAATACCCATAAGCAGCTTGGGCCAATTCAGAATTATCTTTAAGTTTATCAATCAATTCTTTGGAAGTCATTCAAATACGCTCTTTTTAAAATATACTTCCCAATTGATACCATCTTACAATCAAAATAATACTTTGAATAGTTGATTAAATGATTTCTTTTAGGACCCCAAACTACGTTCCATTCTGTATATCGTATATCTTCTTTTCTTAAAATATTCTGATAATGCTTAAAACTAATCAAATGATAGAAATAATGCTCTTTTTATATTGTCTTTTGAGTTTAAGTCTTTAAGATCCATCTTTTCTCCATAAGCTATGTTCAATACTCCTAGAGCAAGCAAACACACTGCCATTAGTTTGAATAAGTATCGTATCATTGGATGATTGATAAGATTTTTGTTTTTATTTTTGTTATTTAAAAGCATTAAATACTCCATCATTTTTGATTCAAACCACCAGCTGCTTTAAGCGATCCATTCGGATTGATCAAACCATCAGCAATCAGATTGATGATAAATGAATAGAGACGCAAATCATTAATCTTACTTGCTGTACTGAATTGTTGCCTAAATGCATCATTTATTTCTTTTGCTTGATTTTCTTTTTCATTTTCTAAATCTCTTGTTTCTTTCCCTGAAATTTTTGGATATACAAGATAGTATTTAAAGAA
>NZ_MLAQ01000022.1 GCF_002272895.1 Helicobacter sp. 12S02232-10 | reverse complement strand
CCCACCCTTTAAATCAAAAACAAAGCAAGAAGAACCAAAGAACCAAAGATCAACAATCCCGCCCAATAAACTAATAAACTAATAAACTAATAAACTAATAAACTAATAAGATAATAAGATAATAAGAATAAATCAGAAGAATAAAAAGAAGATTCCCTATCCCTGCATCGACCTACGTTCCCACGCCTGAAAGACGCAGTATCATCAGCGAAGAAGAGCTTAACTGCCAGGTTCGGAATGGAGCTGGGTGTTGCCTCTTCTCTATAGACACAAGGAAAAGGGAGTTAAAAACAAGGGATAATAGAATACCCATTCTTATAACAAGAGATTCTCAACTCTTTTAAGTTCCATTGTTCTTAACTCCATCTTCCTAATAAGGAAAATAAAATCTCATCAATAGCCTATAATTTTCAATGCTTCCATTAAAGAAAAATACTTTATCTTTAAAGTGCAAAGCTTTCGTAATAAAACATATATACACTCAATAAGGCAGTGATAACATACTCACGTTTTTATCTATAAATAATATTAGAATTAAGCCAAACGGTCTATTAGTAGTAGTCAGCTGAATGCATTACTGCACTTACACATCTACCCTATCAAGCAGGTAGTCTTCCTGCGACCTTCAGGGAAAGTTCATCTTGGAGTTGGCTTCCCGCTTAGATGCTTTCAGCGGTTATCACATCCGTGCGTAGCTACCCAGCGGTGCTCTTGGCAGAACAACTGGTACACTAGTGGCACGTCCATCCCGGTCCTCTCGTACTAGGGACAGCTCTCCTCAACTTTCCTACGCCCACGGCAGATAGGGACCGAACTGTCTCACGACGTTCTGAACCCAGCTCGCGTACCGCTTTAAATGGCGAACAGCCATACCCTTGGGACCTGCTCCAGCCCCAGGATGCGATGAGCCGACATCGAGGTGCCAAACCTCCCCGTCGATGTGAGCTCTTGGGGGAGATCAGCCTGTTATCCCCGGGGTACCTTTTATCCTTTGAGCGATGGCCCTTCCACACAGAACCACCGGATCACTATGACCGACTTTCGTCTCTGCTCGACTTGTTTGTCTCACAGTCAGGCTGGCTTATGCCATTACACTCAACTTGCGATTTCCAACCGCAATGAGCCAACCTTTGCAAGCCTCCGTTACTTTTTAGGAGGCGACCGCCCCAGTCAAACTACCCACCAGACATTGTCCTGCTAGAGGATAACTCTAGCCAGTTAGCAGACAGAAACATTAAGGGCGGTATCTCAAGGATGGCTCCATCTCCACCGGAGTGAAGATTTCAAAGCCTCCCGCCTATCCTGCGCATAATGCTCCCATCGGCAGTGCCAAGCTGTAGTAAAGGTCCACGGGGTCTTTCCGTCTTGCCGCGGGTAGGAGGAATTTTCACCTCCACTACAATTTCACTGAATCTCTCTTTGAGACAGCTCCCATCTCGTTACGCCATTCATGCAGGTCGGTATTTAACCGACAAGGAATTTCGCTACCTTAGGACCGTTATAGTTACGGCCGCCGTTTACTCGGGCTTCAATTCAAAGCTTCGCATTGCTGCTGACTGATCCTCTTAACCTTCGAGCACCGGGCAGGCGTCACACCTTATACTTCCTCTTACGAGTTTGCAAAGTGCTGTGTTTTTGGTAAACAGTCGGGAGGGACTCTTTGCTGAGACCTGATTGCTCAGGCACACCTTATCGCGAACTTACGGTGCCAGTTTGCAGAGTTCCTTAAAGAGAGTTCTTTCACGCGCCTTAGAATACTCATCTCATCTACCTGTGTCGGTTTGCGGTACGGGCAACCATTGCTAAACTTAGAGGCTTTTCTTGGCACGACGGTATCAGCGATTCTCCTATCGACCCGAAGGTTTCAAGAAGCCTGTAAGGTTTCGAATACAGAGGCGGATTTGCCTATCCTCCAATCTACGCCCTTCGACCGGCACTTCCATCAGCCGGCTCGCTTAACCCTATGCGTCCCCCCATCGCACACAATGGTTGGTATAGGAATATTAACCTATTTTCCATCGACTACCCATTTCTGACTTGTCTTAGGACCCGACTAACCCTACGATGACGAGCATCGCGTAGGAAACCTTAGATTTACGGCGAATATGATTCTCACATATTTTATCGCTACTCATTCCTGCATGCTCACTTCGCATCGCTCCAGCACTCCTTGCCGGTATGCCTTCAACGCTGATGCGAACGCTCTTCTACCACTGTGCATCAGCACAATCTGGAAATTCGGTGTCTATCTTAGCCCCGTTATATTTTCAGCGCGCAATCACTAGACCAGTGAGCTGTTACGCTTTCTTTAAAGGATGGCTGCTTCTAAGCCAACCTCCTGGTTGTCTGAGTAACTGTACATCTTTTTCCACTCAGAATAGAACTTTGGGACCTTATTTGCCAGTCTGGGTTGTTCCCCTTTTGACGATTGATTTTATCACCCACCGCCTGACTCCCAAGATAGGGTAACAGGTATTCGAAGTTTGATAGGGTTTGGTACCGCGGTGAGCAGCCCTAGCCCAATCAGTGCTCTACCCCCTGTTACTATCACTTGAGGCTATACCTAAATATATTTCGAAGAGAACCAGCTATCACTAAGTTTGTTTGGCCTTTCACCCCTATCCACAGCTCATCCCAACCCGTTTCAATGGGTACGAGTTCAGTCCTCCACGAGCTATTACACTCGTTTCAACTTGGCCATGGATAGATCACTTAGCTTCGGGTCTGCAGCATCTGACTAAACGCCCTATTAAGACTCGCTTTCGCTACGGCTTCGCGTTTGCTTAACCTTGCCAGACACCACAACTCGCAGGATCATTATGCAAAAGGCAGTCCGTCACCCTGATAAATCATAGGGCTCCGAATGATTGTAGGCAGATGGTTTCAGGTTCTATTTCACTCCGCTCACTGCGGTTCTTTTCACCTTTCCCTCACGGTACTTGTTCGCTATCGGTCAAAGAGGAGTATTTAGGGTTGGAGAGTGGTCTCCCCTGCTTCAGTCCGGATTTCACGTGTCCTGACCTACTCTGGATCCTGCTACCTATGAATAACTTTTCGCATACGGGGCTATCACCCTCTATGACTGATCTTTCCAAATCATTCTGCTAAGTTATTCAAGTGGATATTGCAGTCCACAACCCCAAGTGCAAGCACTTGGTTTGCCCTGTTCCCCGTTCGCTCGCCGCTACTAGGAGAATCTCGTTTGATTTCTTTTCCTCTAGGTACTGAGATGTTTCACTTCCCTAGGTTCGCTCCATTAAAGGTGACTAGTATCTCTACTAGCCGGGTTGCCCCATTCGGAAATCTATGGATCAAAGCTTCTTGACAGCTCCCCATAGCTTATCGCAGTCTAGTACGTCCTTCATCGCCTCTCTTTGCCAAGGCATCCACCATCTGCCCTTAAAAGCTTATTTCAATCTCAAATATACGTTCAAACAAACAAGTCTGTTCAAACAATATTCAAGATGCTTTTTAAGTATAGATAAATTACGTGAATATTCTAAAGTTATCACTGCCTTATTGAATGTATATCTTATCCTTAATGTAAAACAAATTCTATTTGAAAGATAAAACCAAAAACAAATGTTTCTCATTTATCCAAAAAAATAAATATGCTTCTTGTATAAGAATATTTCTTACTTCCATAAAACAGAGTAATCGTAGTTTTATTACTATTTTTTAGGCTATTGACAATGATATGTTAAACAACATTTAGACAAAAGTCTAATGCAAATCTTTTATTTGGTATTGCAATGATTTGTTTGCTTGAATGGCTTGAATTTATTGATTCTATTCTTAAGATCTTTGAGAGAATCCTAAGAGGTACCATCACAATCAATGCTAAAACCAAAAGACTCTGATTAAACTTTTTCAATTCATTTTTTAGAAAAACCAAAGTGTTTTCCCAAGAGAATGTTATGGTGGAGAATAGCGGGATCGAACCGCTGACCTCCTGCGTGCAAAGCAGGCGCTCTCCCAGCTGAGCTAATTCCCCTTGTTAAGATGGTGGGCTTAAGAGGAGTTGAACCTCTGACCTCACCCTTATCAGGGGTGCGCTCTAACCACCTGAGCTATAAGCCCCAATAACAGTCTCTTGTTTCAAATCCATCAATTGAAGAATCGATCTCTGAAAACTAAGCAAGAAAAGAAGTTTTCTATTCTATAGCACACCTTATTGATTACAGATGATTAAGATAAACAAATATCTTAATATGTCTCTAGAAAGGAGGTGATCCAACCGCAGGTTCACCTACGGTTACCTTGTTACGACTTCACCCCAGTCGCTGCATCCGCCGTGGACGGTAGCCAATTTAGCATCCCGGCTTAAGGCGAATACAACTCCCATGGTGTGACGGGCGGTGAGTACAAGACCCGGGAACGTATTCACCGTGACATTGCTGATTCACGATTACTAGCGATTCCAGCTTCATGTAGTCGAGTTGCAGACTACAATCCGAACTGAGAGATGTTTTTGAGATTTGCTCCGCCTTACGACCTTGCGTCTCTTTGTACATCCCATTGTAGCACGTGTGTAGCCCTAGGCGTAAGGGCCATGATGACTTGACGTCGTCCTCACCTTCCTCCTCCTTACGAAGGCAGTCTCCCTAGAGTGCTCAGCCGAACTGCTAGCAACTAAGGACGAGGGTTGCGCTCGTTGCGGGACTTAACCCAACATCTCACGACACGAGCTGACGACAGCCGTGCAGCACCTGTTTTCAGGGTCTAGCAAGCTAGACACTCCGTTATTTCTAACAGATTCCATCAATGTCAAGCCTAGGTAAGGTTCTTCGCGTATCTTCGAATTAAACCACATGCTCCACCGCTTGTGCGGGTCCCCGTCTATTCCTTTGAGTTTTAATCTTGCGACCGTACTCCCCAGGCGGGATGCTTAATGCGTTAGCTGCATTACCGGAAAGACAAGCCTCCCGACAACTAGCATCCATCGTTTAGGGCGTGGACTACCAGGGTATCTAATCCTGTTTGCTCCCCACGCTTTCGCGCATTAGCGTCAGTAATGTTCCAGCAGGTCGCCTTCGCAATGAGTATTCCTCTTGATCTCTACGGATTTTACCCCTACACCAAGAATTCCACCTACCTCTCCCATACTCTAGAGCAACAGTTTCAAATGCGGTTCTGCAGTTAAGCTGCAGGATTTCACATCTGACTTATTGCCCCGCCTACGCGCTCTTTACGCCCAGTGATTCCGAGTAACGCTTGCACCCTCCGTATTACCGCGGCTGCTGGCACGGAGTTAGCCGGTGCTTATTCCTAAGATACCGTCATTATCTTCTCTTAGAAAAGGAGTTTACAATCCTAAAACCTTCATCCTCCACGCGGCGTTGCTGCTTCAGGGTTTCCCCCATTGAGCAATATTCCCTACTGCTGCCTCCCGTAGGAGTCTGGACCGTGTCTCAGTTCCAGTGTGTCCGTTCACCCTCTCAGGCCGGATACCCGTCATTGCCTTGGTGAGCTCTTACCTCACCAACAAGCTGATAGGACATAGGCTGATCCTTTAGCGAAATTCTTTCCCCCGTAGGGAGTATCCGGTATTAATCACCGTTTCCAGTGGCTATCCCGAACTAAAGGGCACATTACCTATGCATTACTCACCCGTGCGCCACTAATCCGTCTGTAGCAAGCTACAAACTTCATCGTTCGACTTGCATGTATTAGGCACGCCGCCAGCGTTCACTCTGAGCCAGGATCAAACTCTCCATAAAAGTTAAGTTTGTCCCTCTCTCTTCGTGTCTCTATAAATCACAAAATAATTCCTCTCATTTCCCAAACAGATTCCAACAAAATATAAGAATTTAATCTTGTATTCTGTCTATCTCTGTTTAGGATTTTTGAAAGTCATAAACGAGTTGTATAGATAGTAACAACAAAAAAGAGATTTCGTCTTTATTTAAGAAGCTTCTCAAATAATATTCTATTTAATTTTTTATCAAGGATTCACAAATGATATAAAGCATACAAAAAACATTATTATAAGATGTGCTTTTAAAAATCAAAAACTTCATTCTCTTGCTTAGATTTCAAAGATCGTTACCCAATCAACAAATATTAAAACCTTTTAGTATTCAAATCCTGATTTGGACTTTGTCATTCCTAAAAAATCATATCTATCTGAAATTAAGTATTAAAGAACAACCACCAATTAGAAACAACATTAAAATCTCACACTAAAACTGAAAATATTTCATTTATCCAAAAGGAACATTGAAACATCCTCAATCTCAAACTTTAATTTCAATCATTTCTATCTCTCTATTAGAAAATCCAAAAGAGGTAAAAATTAAAAATTAATCGGAGAGTTTTAAATGAGGCTCACCTGAATGGGATTGGAATATTACAGGCAAGTAGCTTAAGGTTTGCTGAAAGAGTTAGAA
>NZ_MLAQ01000021.1 GCF_002272895.1 Helicobacter sp. 12S02232-10 | reverse complement strand
CCATATATTAGATCAATTCACAGATCTCACAACAGAACTTCAAATTAAACTTCAAGCAGAACTTACAGCTAGAAAAAAGCAATACGAATACTACCGCGACCAACTCTTAAGCTTTGAATCTTTAAATGAGATGAGGGGGGGGGGTATGAGTTAATTAGCTTAGGGGAGATTGCAACCATTGGCACTGGTAGCAGCAATACCAATGAAGCATTAAAAGAAGGTAAATATCCGTTTTTTGTACGTTCGCCTGAAGTCCGTAGAAAAAATGAATATGAGTTTGACGAAACTGCAATTATTATTGCAGGAGATGGTGATGTCGGTAAGGTATTTCATTACGTGGAAGGAAAATATGCCTTGCATCAAAGGGCTTACCGGATTCGTATAGATAATGTGAATGTGATACCGAAATTTTTCTTTTATTATATGAAGTCAGCATTTTTATCTTACATTAGAAAAACAATGTTTCAGGGTTCTGTTTTATCTATAAGAAGACCGATGTTAAATGCATTTGAAATCCCCATCCCATCCATAGAAGTCCAAAATAAAATCGTTGGGATTTTGGATCGATTTGATGCTTTGTGCAATGATCTTTGCATTGGTTTGCCTGCTGAAATCAATGCACGTCAAAAACAATATGAGTATTATCGGGATCAGTTATTGGCATTTAAGAAAAATGATTAAAATCAGGTATGAGTGTATTTGCGGGGATTGATAATAGAGCATTTGGTGTCAAGAGGGAGACTTGAAATAATATCTTTTAAAGTACCTTAAAATAGGGTTTAATATTTTTTTATCCCTAATCTGTCCCTAATTGGATTATTTTAGTGTTTTTTCGATATTTTTTAAAAACCATTTTTTGCAGGCATTTTTGCCCACGCTTTAAAACTGATAGCACGCCTTAAGTCTTTGAGCTTTCGGATTTGCTTGCTTAGCACATCTACAGACGCGCCCATCACGCCCCTTGCTCCGATTCTTTGGGTGATGTCATTGAGGATTTCTATGCCCTCATTTGCCCCATCTTTTTCTATCCAAGCAAAAAAGCGCGCTTTGGTTTTGATTGTGATTTCTAAGCGTTTCCAATTTTTAAGCTCAGGCTTGATGTTTTCTTTGTGATAATAAGTTTGTTTTTTGTATTTGTCATAGATGATGATTTTTGCAAGCCCATTTTTTGGATCGGGGTTATTCAGATATAGACTCGTGCCTTCATTGTAGATACTAGGCTTCTGATTTTCTTGCTGGTAGGGTTTGGTTGCTTGCTCAAACACGTGCTTATTGGTATGATTGATTTCTTTATCCCAATCAAAATCGACTGCCAAATCCATACTATGGACTTTATAACGCCTCAAAAAATATTTTAAAATTTTCATCGTTAGAGGTCCTATATCCTTGCTCGGCTGGTGGAGTCCTGCAAACACAACCTCAACATAATAATTATAATTTTTCTTGTTAGCTTTGGAATATTCGTGGCAAGTCTTGGAGTTTTCTAATATCAATATTGTATTTGATAAGCTTTTTACCCCTCTTTTGAGATTGATGTATTTGATATTAAAGGGGTGTTTTTTGATATTTGTTTTATGATTTTTATATTTTTGTTTGATATAGGCATCGACTTGCTTATTTCTTGTTGTTTTGCGTTTCTTTTCAAAAAGTCCTAATTTTCTCAAAAAGACATTGAAAGAGTCTTTGGGGATACAGAATCTGAAACTATCCACGCCCGCACTATACTCTTGATAGTCTTTAATGATGATGGCTTCAGACATAATGCTTTACTTTTTTGATATTTTCATTATTAAAGCATTGCCCTTATTTGAGTAACTCTGCCTCTGTTTAAATCTACTTCCATTAAAATGGAGGGTTTATTTTTAGCTCTAACATCAATGATAAATACCCCATCTTTTCTATGCATTACCCTTAGAAAATCCTCTAAATGCGGTTTTAAAAAAGACTCAAAACAAACAGAATGCTCCTTTTGTACTAAAGGAACAAAAGAAGCTACCAGCGTCTCTTTTGAGATAAAGCCCTGATAAACGTCACAAAGACAATATTCAACCTTTCTTTTTTGCTTAAAAGGGTGCATTTTCATAACCCCCATTACTCTAGGCTCGATAATCAATAAAGGGGTATTTAAAATCTTTTTTAGTAGCTTCTGCAAGTCCCAATTTTAAATAAATTCTCCCCTCACATTCAAAAAACCATTTAGGGCTATAATCTGCATTTTTGCCTTTGATTAAAGGAAGATTAAAGCGGGTTTTTACACGATGTGTATTTTTAGCATTCAAGTCATTCATTTTTTATCCTTTAGTTTTTAGGGAATTTGAGGTCACAATCAACCATCCATTCAGCGATATCATTGGCTAAAAAAACTCTCTTTCCTTTGAGCTGGGTATATTTAGGAAGATCTTTATCACCTCTATTTATTTTATTGGCAATGGTTATTTTGTTAAAACCTGAAAGTTCTGCAAAATCATCTAATTCTAGAATTGCTCCATATTTCATCGTTATTGTTTGAGCCAAAGATATTGTCATATGTTTTTCAAAAGATAAATTCATCTTTTTCTCCATTTTCCAAGTCTGCCACTCTTGATTGAAGTTTATCAATGACAGAAGTCATAATCTCCATTGAAGCACTCAGGTCTTTAATGGCAAGCGTTTGAGAAGTGATGATGTCTTTAATATCTCTTAGCACTCCATCATTGCAATAATGATCAATTTCGCAGGTATTTTCAGAAATAGCATTGATTATTTTTTGCTTCATTTTCATTGATTCCCTCCTTGTATATTAACCTCTATATAAGTTATATAGCCTTGTCGGATCATTTTTTTAAAAGCATCGTGGATATTTTTTTTCTGAAACCAAAGATTTTTTTTGTTGCGTGAAAAAAATTTCTGATAGCTATAGTAAGAAATTTTTAAATTCCGGCACATATTTGTAGCATTTCCGTAATCCAGAGCTATTTTTTCTTTATTGGGACGATAGATCTTTCTAGTGGTTTCGTTCCTCATTTTCTCCTCTTTTTTATAAAGTTCTTATTTTGTTCTATAAGTGCGTATTTATAGTATGCATAAAATGTTAAAGACTTGCTCATCTTGTACCTTTTCTTTGGATTTAAAACCTTTTTGAGATTTTATAGAATAATTATAGAACTTTTATAAAATAAAATCAAGAACAAAAATAGAACTTTTATAAAATTTCTATGGAATATATTTTGCTTAAGCATTTTAAAGTTAAAATTCGAGGTTACATTATGATTGATGAAAAATACAAAAAGGACTTTAAAATAATGAAGGATTTTTTTGAAGTAAGTTCGATGGATGATGTTTGTTTAAAGATGGGGTTAAAAAAAAATGCCTATAAAAATTGGGCAAGAAAAAAAGAAATAACTCCAAAACATTGGAAATTATTTAATGATATCAGAGATGGCAAAATCCCTGTTAAAATAGTTCAAATTAATAGCCATAAGAACATAAATATAGTCAATGATTCAAAAATGTCAAACTTGCATTCATTTGGGGAAGAGTATGATGAATTATTTCAGTTAATTATCGATTATTCCAATAAAAAACTAAGACAAAAAATTAAAAATGAACTTTTAAGGCGTAAGGCTCTTGAAGATGAAGACGAAACAGATAAAGGATAATCTTTCTTCAACCACATCATTTCACCATCTGCTTGAACCAATGGCGTGATTGACTTTTTTAATCACATCCCTTATTTCATTATCCCTTCTCTTCTTTTTTTGAGTCTTAAAAGGAATTGGCTACATTTTAAATATTTTGTGCCTTATCACCCGCCAAACTCCACATCCATTCTCCACCCGCTATTATCAATGCTATGGGCGACCTTTTTAATCACATATTCCCCCTCTATCTCATTATCCCCTTTAAGTCTTAAAAGCGTGCCTGCATACATAATCCTGCCTGCCATCTCAAAACTTCCTTTTCTTTTGTCAGATTCTATCGCTTTATAATATCCCTCTGCACGTTTGTAAGCTTCATCATCATTTTTAGAGTGGATAGAGCGCTTTAAAGTCGGATCTTCTTTGCCAATGCGAATGGTCTTTAATGCATTGGTTTGGGTATCTTGGTAAGTCACCTCAACAGATTTATAAACCATTTTTGCATAGCTTGCAAGCTTCACACTTGTACAATCGTTGGCATCAATCACAATGACAGGCTTTTTTTCTGAATTCTTTTCCAAAAAAATCAATGTGTCGTTTTTGATGCTTTGGGTGAGATTGAGTTCTTTGGCGATCTGATAGAATAAGGAGCTATCGCTTTGATTGATTTGGTCGATATGGACAATCTCATCCATTCGTTTGAAATTGATTTTAGGCGTGAGGTTGTTTTCTTTAGCGATGGATTCTAAGATTTGAAGGTAGCTTAGTTTATCAAAGCTTCTGTTTTTCTTGATCCTTAGATTTGAAGCGTAATGAATCGATGTGCATTCTATTTCATAACTGCTTTTATAAGTGTATTCAATGCTTGCAATATAAAAGCTTCCCATCAAGACACCATCAATGCTAAATTTTATCTTGTCTTTGATGTTTGGCTTGATATTTGGGAATAGTTTGAGTTTTAGTGTATCGCTTTGAATGCTTTCAAAGTCTGCGTAATGGATACTTAAAACTAAATGGCTAATATCTTTTTCATTTAGAGTGATTTTGAATTGATGGGATTTATAGTTGGATACCATAAAGCCCCTCCATTCCATCATCGCATTTTTCTTGATCGGGGGCTTTAGGATTGAAGCATACCTCATCCCCTCCATCTAAGAAATCTTTTTTTAAAAGCTTGTGATTTTGCATTAAAAATACATCATAATGTTTTTGATGGAAGTTGTTGCCATAGATTTTAAAATAAATACTATCAAGCCGTTCGCCCTGTGTAGCTGTATAGATATTAGGGTTATTTAGATGCATCAGTTCTCCTTTGTTTTTTAATTGTTCCAACTCCCAAGACCACTACAGAGGGTTTTTTAAAAAAACCCTCTTGCGTTCCTAAAGTTCAGAGTTATCACTGAGAGAGTCATTGGGGGACTCATTTTGTTTCTGTCTTTCTCTTTGTTTTCTCTCTCCTTCTTCAATCTCGATGGCTTTTTGGGTATAGATTTGAGGGTCTTTGAGTTCTTTGGCGACTTTTTCAATCGGAATGAGTTTGCCGATTTTTTCAGCCAACATCACCTCTTTTAATTTTGCATCTGCGATATCTTTTCTGGTGCGGGCAACTTTGCCATCTGTGGTAGTGGTTTCATTGGACAGCTTGTAATAAATATAAGCTTGGAGATTCTTTGAGGCGTCCCATTGGTTCTTATCAATTTTGCTTAAAATCTCATTTTTTTCTAATGTATAAATATGGCGCTCAGAGAGTCCCAAGAGTTCGCCAAGCTCTTTTGTGGTTACAATCATAAATCAACCTTATAAGTGGAATTAATCATCAACCTGAGTTGATTGTCTTCAAAACTCACATCGATGGATTGGATATAGATTCTTGGTTCATAAAGCTTGATTTGCTCCCTAATTTCTTCTGTGATTGAAAGTTTTATCTCGTGAGTGAGAGGTTTATCTATCCAATCATAAGAAAGCCCAAAATTTGGATTGAGAGGGATAGCGTATTTTTTGGTTTTAAAGATTCGATTTAGATTCTCATTGATTGAGAGTTGGTATCCATTTTTCATAAGATTGCCTTTACTCTATTGGAACCTTGCGAATGGGGCAAACCTGTAAAGGGGCAGACACTTTGAGTTGTGATCACGCCCCCGCCTCCGTTATCCCCCAAATCAATAGCGTCTGCTTTGATTTTGGCGTTTTTGCATTCGATATGCACCTCATCGCTTTGAATGCTTGCATTTTTGCAATGAATGGTAATATTTGCTTTTGAATTGATTTCTAAGGTATGGGATTGTGTATCATAGCTTAGGGTAGTGCCATCTTGGTAGCGAATCATTTCTTTGTGTTCAGGCAGGTTAAAATCAGGGCTTGGCACAGAACCCATACAAAGAAATAAATCCGATTCTTTAAAATGGATAATGATGGCAATCTCTCCGATTTGCGGGGGGATAAAATGGGATTTAAAAGCATTAAAAACCCCAAAATAGGAAATAAAATCACTCACAGCCCCCATAATATTGACTTTAACCTGATTGCCTCTGACTTCTGTAATCGGTGCGGTATAAATGCAGACTTCTCCAAACATATTGCCTCCTTAAGAGATTTTGCCACTTCCGCTTTGGGCAGTGGCTGTGCCTGTGGTAGTGACTGCAATCGTGCTTTGGGTTTGGATATGATTGATGATCTCTTTGCAAAGCACATCAATCAAAGCTTTATTTTCTTGTGTGGATTTAAATCCTTTTGCTTGCAATGATAATCTGATTTGTTTGCTCAATAAGTCTGCGTCCATTATTCTTCTCCTTGAATTGTTTTTTTATCGCTCAATGTTCTTTGGTCAAGCTTTTTAAGCTTTGCACCCAAAAGATTTAATCTCCATTCCTTGAATCCCATCTCAATGCGATCATTTTGAATATCCATCGCACAAGCGATAAACATCATTGCATCAGGAAGCGTGGTAGCTGTATAGTTCTCTTTTCTTGCATAAATCAATTCTTTATTAGGGTCTGAAATGGCATTCATTGGCTCAATTTGATAGCTTAAGGCTTCAAATCTGCCAAACATCGCTGAGCTTTCTTTTGAGAGCACACGATAAGTATTGCTCCATTCTGTGAGATTGAGGCGGGGTTTTATAAAGATGGATTTTGCAAAATGAGAGCTTAGAATACCCATTATAATAGCACCCCAGAAATCCCTAATTCTTTGCTATAGTAAGTGATACTCCGCTCTTTTGTTATGACCCAATTCTTACTAGATTCAGATAGTCTTTGGATGAGTATCTTTTGAGGGGATTGGTTAAAGATAGTCAGCTTTAAAGGTTTTGCTTGCTTGATTAAATCTTTAAACCCTTCATAGTCTTTGATGTGATGGATTAGAATGGTTGCATTAAAAGATATGCTCTCTTCATTCCCTCCGATTTTTTGATAGATAGGTTGCTTGATGGTCTCAATCTTTTTAATGCCCACGTTTAATTCTGTGGATATGGTTTCAATATTTTGAGAAACACGGAAGAGGAAGCGGTCTATCTTGATGAGAGTATCTTTAGTTTGAACATCTTTATATTTCTTAAAAGGATCTTTGGGTTCTTCAATCGGTTGGTTTTGCAGTTCCTTTTGTTTTTGTTTTTGATTTTTAATCTCTTGTTCTAGTTTTTTTCTTTCGTTTTCATAGGGTTTAGTGAATAGGTTTAGCATTGTTTTTCCTTCCTAAAAGTCATCATCATAGCGATAGCTATTGATGGTTTGGGCGATGGCTTGAGGATTTGTGTTTGTGTTGATTGTAATGGTTTTGTAGTCATTAATCTGTTTGGAATGATTACTATTAGTAATTTGAGAAAGCATCTTTTGTTGGTTTTCATTGCGTTTGGCTAAGGTTTCATCAATCAATCCTTTTTTTGCAATCGTTGTTTTTTGATTGAGATTGACTTCTTTAGAATCTGTAATGCCTAAGAAGTCTGTAACACTGCTGATAGAATCAATAATCCCTGCAATGCCATTGCTAATCCAATCAAATATCCCCTTAAACCAATCTGTAATTGGGGCAATCCCCTCTTTAATTCTTTCCCATACACCAATCAAACGCGGATAGATACTCTCCCAGTTGCTTGCGATATATTCAATCGCTAATCCCAATCCTACAATCAATGCCCCAATACCTGTAGAGATGAGTGCTCCTTTGATATTCCACATTGATACTCTAAAGATTTTTGAAAAAACACTCACACCAAAAGAAGCGATTTTAAAACCTGAATAAAGACTTTTTAAAGACCAATTTAAAAGTTTGAAACTCAAATTAAGTGATGTTGTGATGATTTTTAAGGCTTTAAGAGTAAAACCAAAGGCTTTTGAAACAATGGAAGTTAATCCAAATGCTCTCCAGCTTGTATAAATTAGTCCAATCGACTTCCCTAAAGCAAAAATACTCACGCTCCCTAAAATTGCCCATTGCGTAAGGTCGCTATTTTTTATAAAATTACTAATTACACTTAGAGTTTTTCGTAACAAATCAAACCCGATTTTTAAATAAGGAATAAATATATCTCCAATCGTCTTTTTAAACTCACTCCAAGCCGCATTTAGCATAAAGATAGAATCCCCAAATCCATCGCCTGCAGCTCTATCTACAGCTTTTTGCAAGGCTCCTGCACTCTCTTTGCTGGATTCTAGTGCTTTTTCAAAGGCTTTTATCCCATCTTTTGCAGAATTGATATCATTTGCCATCTTTTTGCCAAAGATTTCAGATATCACACCAAAGCGTTCTGAATCATCTAAATCATTTAAAGAATGGAACAAATCTTTAATGGCTTCTTGTGGGTTATTTTGAATATCTTCTT
>NZ_MLAQ01000020.1 GCF_002272895.1 Helicobacter sp. 12S02232-10 | reverse complement strand
AGAGACAGAATCAATCTGTAATAAACAGTTATTTTTTTTTTGTAGAGGAGACGAACGCAAACGGGATTAAAAGGGTGCTGGGGGTAAAACGGGTGACCTTCCGATCTAAAAATAAAACAATCAAATTTCTACCTACCTTAAGGTCCAAACCCTTCCTTTTCAAAAACAAAAACAATTCCCCCCCCCCCCCCCACAAACAAAATCATAATTCCTCCAAAATAGTATCCAAATCCTCCAATCCTCATATCAGGATTCAATAATTTTTCTTCATTCTTGCTTTTCATAAAAGGTAACTTCCAAGCAGGATCGCGCCCTGAGTCATAACTGATATTTTGAGTTTTAGAAAAAATAGAAACAAATATCTTTTCAGGCGCACTCAAATCCTTAAAAATTTTTGGACTCTGATAAGTGATGATATCAATCTTATCTTTTCCTAGCAAAGGATAAAAGGGGCTTCTATCTTGAAGTATATTTGTCACATAAGGATTAATTCCTGTTAAAATAATCAAAATTCCTGCAAAAATACCGCTCCAAAAAATTGGCTTAGCGGCTTTGAAATTAAACTTAAAGATCTTGTATAAAAAATATAAAATTCCTATGACCCCTACATAAGCAAGCCCGCTAAACTTGATTTGGGCTCCCATAAGGATTGCCAAAATAAAAATAACATATTTGGTTTTATCAGCCTTTATCTCCAAATCAACGATACTTAAAAACAAAATAAGCAATGCCAAACCCAACAATCCATCAACATAATAAGTATTGATCTGAGCAAGCAAAACAGGATTAAAAGTCGCCAAAAAAGAAAGTAGCAGAGCTTTGTAAAAATTAATATGAGGAATTTTTGCTAAAACATTTATCGCATAAAAAAACGCAGCAATACAAACTATATAATTCAGCGCTTTTCCTACCTCAATATTTTTAAATACCTGCACAAAATTACTTGCAACGATCTCGCCGAACTTTGAATAATTCTCAATCCAAAGCTCCTCACTTAAAAATAATTTGAGCGAACTTACATCAGCCATTTTTTGATAAATAGGATTCCATCCGTTACTCAAATAATAAATTGCCATTTGATGGTATGTACGTCCATCAAAACTAGAATCCCATAAAATTAATGCCAATAAGATTGAACCTATCAAAATAAAACAAAATAAAATAGAGCAGGCGATATAATTTTTATTTCTAAACACAAGCGTTATGAAGCCCACAAAAAGAGCGATAAAAAAATAAATTCTATTGATACTTAGACCAAACAAAAATCCCAAAGAAGCCAGCAGGAATAGACAGGAAACAAAAATCAAAAGACTATAAGAAACCCTTAAAAAGATATTTAGAATACAAGAATAATCTTTTTGATCAACCCTTTGATCCCATTTTCTTGCAAGCATTATGATATTTTGCACTTTATTTTTCCTTTTGAATGTTTGAAACTTTTTTTAAGCTCTTTGCATAAATAATAAAATTTTTTGATTCTGCAACTTTCTGATAACCGTATTCACCTCTATTTAAGGCTTCAATTGTTTTAAGACTTTCCAAAGCATTTTTATCCTTCAAATCGGAGGGATTTTTAAAAAAATGCCATTTATTTTTTGACAAAATAATCAAATCCGGAGAAATAAAGTAAGCAAGATTTTTTGAGTTGGATTTTTGCAAAAAAATCTCTGAAGAAAACATATCAGGTGTAAGTTGAGCAAAAATCTGATGGATATTTGTGCTACGCAATCCTAATTTTTTATATTCAAAAGAAGGAAGATCACTCAGAATTTCAATCTTTTGTTTTTGTAAATCTGATTTTTTAACAATAGGCTCCAATATTTTTACCAACTCAGCACTTTGGGCATAAAGTCCAGATAAATCTTTATCATATTTTTTAAACACAACTTCATAGCCCTGATTTACTCCCATCCCTCCAAAAATCTGCAAAACCAATAGCGGTATCAAAATATATTGAAAATATTTTAAAGAAGTAAGCATTGGAATAAATAACAACACCCCCAAATAAATGGTGCTCAAATAATAAATACTCCAAGCCTTATTGACAGCAAATAACAAATAAAATAGACTAATCAAAAACCCTACATTAAGGACTACAAAAAAATCCCACTTATAAATTTTTGCTCCATCCTGATGAGACTTTTTTGAAAAAAACCACCACAATAAGGCAAAACAAATGCAAAGCAAAATAACAAAAACAATTATTTCAAAATAATAAAAATCAATCACATTGAAAATTTTATCTCTCAAAGATACGTGGATATAAGACCCGTGATTGGTTGCATTGCTCTCCATATTAAAAACAAACATATCCCACCAAGCACGCATTCCTCTAGGATGGAATAAATAGGGATTCAATACCAACCAAAGAAACATTGTAGCCACAGATACGCCGACACAATGCAATAGCATTTTTTTAAAAGAAAATGTTGTTTTATCCCTCAAATAAGGAATGAATATATAGGCATATAATACAGGAAAAAACATCACGGCTTGAAATTTAGCAGCCCCTACAGCAAGACCAAAAACAAAAATCGCTCCATAATACATCTTACCAAAACGGAATTTATCTAGAGCAAGTAAAAAAACACTCCACAAGATAAAAAATGCTTGCAATACATCGGGCTTGACCATATAGCCCATTGCCCAAAATCCCGACATCAAAATAATGAGCAAAACAACCCCATAAGCATACAAAGCACTTAAATAAAGTCTGCAAATCTTATATACCATCCATAAACATAACACGCTAAAGAATCCATTAAGCAAGCGGGGCATATAGATTGCCATTTCTGTATTATGCATTAGATGAAAAGGTGCAATCACAACCAAATTCAGAAGATACCAAACAAAGCCGTAATTATAAAATTCAAAGCGAAAAATTTTTTCAATATTAAAATGTTTAAAACCTTCATACATATTCAACCATTGATGGAATTGCGGTAATTCATCCCCACCTGTAGCGCCTAAAAATTGAATATCCAAAAAGCGATAATTCATATAAGCAAATACGCAAAAAACAATAAACATCAAAAAATAAATATATCTATCTTTCCAAAACATTATCTTCCTTTCTTCTACAGATACATCAAAATCGCAAGAACAAACAGCCAAGATACAATCACGATTTGCAAAAATCCATCTTTCAAGACAATCTTGCTAGGACTCCCGCTTTTGTTCTCTACAAACGTAATCTGCATATACCGAAATATTCCCGCAAGCACAAATACCGCACTCAAATATAAATAATCGCTATGAAGTCTCGCTTTCACTTCAGAAGAAATACTCCACAAGATATAAGCAATCATTACAATTGAAGCACTCACAGACATAGCAATATCTAAAAACTGTCGATTGTAGCCATCAAGAACTTCACGCATTTTTCCCTCACCAGATTCATACAAAATAACATCATCACGCCTCTTAGCTAAAGCCAAAAAAAGTGCAAGCAAAAAAGTCATAATAATGATCCATTCTGACAAAAACACCCCTGTTGCAAATGCGCCGACAAATAGACGAATAACAAAACCGCTAGCAATAATAAAAATATCTAAAATAGGGATATGTTTGAGTTTGAGACTATAAAAAAGATTTAAAATTACATAAAAAAGAATGCAAAAAAACGCTTGAATATCTAGAAGAAATATTGTCCCCCCCCCCCCCAAGGAACAAAAGAACAAAGGCAATACTAGAGGCAAAACCAACGCTGATTTTTCCTGAAGCGATAGGTCGATTACGCTTGGTCGGATGGATTTTATCTTTGGGAGCATCTACAATATCATTAAAAATATAAACTGCACTTGCACACAAACAAAAACACACAAAAGCGATAAAAGAGTTCAAAAAAATATGGAGATCAAACAGCTTAAAACCAAAAAACACGGGAAGAAAAATAAAAAAATTCTTGATATACTGATGGACTCGCATCAAATAAAAAATATTTCCTATTCTCAAACAAACTCCATTCTATAAAATATCTTATTGAATAATATCCAATCAAAACTTAATTTTTTATTCTGATTGTGAATCAAACGATACTTTCCCTCCCTTTGATGTGGTTTAAATGAGTTGTTTGATATTGCTTTTAATCATATCTTCTACATCCCCTGCTCGTCCTGCTAACACAGCTTTTGCCGAATATAAAGAAAAATGCGCCACTTCAGAAAAAGTCACTTTAGGGGGCATAATCAACTCTTTGGAATTCACTACCACATCCAAAAGTGCAGGCTTAGAAGAAGACATAAATTTTTCAATAGTCCTTTCAAGTTCGCTTGAACCCTCAACTCGCCAAGCATCAAAGCCTATCATTTCAGCCACTTTTGCAAACGAAGGATTTTTAAGATCGGTATAATTATCCAAAAGCCCCTCAACTTTTTGCTCTAGTTCCACAAAATTCAAAGATGAATTATTAAAAACTACGACTTTTATAGCAATATTTTCTTGAATTGCTGTCAGTAGGTCTCCCAAAAGCATCGCCAACCCGCCATCTCCAGAAAAAGAAATCACCACCCTTTGAGGACAGGCTTTTTTTAATCCCAAAGCCATTGGCATCGCATTTGCCATCGTTCCGTGTAAAAGAGAGGTAAAAAACCTGCGTCCTTTTTTGCCTTTCAGATAACGCAATGCCCAAAGCATCGGAGATCCTCCATCAGCACTAAATAAAGCATCATCAGGAGCATATTTATCAATCAAAGCACTCAGGGCTTGAGGATGAATCAACTCGCTTGAAATTTCAGTATCTTTAAGTAATTTTTCATTCGTCTCTGCCTTGATCTTCAAACAATGATCCAGAAAAACCCGATCATTTTTTTCACTCACAGCCTCAATCAATTTTTTCAAAGTATGCTTTGCATCGCCTAAAACACCTAATTCTACATCACATCTGCGTCCAAGATGAGCAGGATTATTATCAACTTGAATGATGGTGGCTTTTTGGGGATAAAATTGCCTCCAAGCCATATCAGAACCCAAGACTAGCAAGGTATCGCATTCATTCATCATTTCAAATCCAGATTTCAACCCAACTAAACCTGTCATTCCCATATTATATGGATTATCGTATTCAACAAAATCTTTTGAACGTGCGCTATGTGCAATGGGTGCCTTAATTTTTTGAGCCAACTCGATCAACTCATCGTGAGCATCTTCGACCCCCGCTCCGGCATAAATGCCTACTTTTTTTCCTTTTTCAAGAATGCTTGCCATTTGGCTGATTTCATTTTTATTGGGATAAAAAATCGGTTTTGGGGTATGCACTTTCATATTTTTATTGTATTCAACGGACTGAATGCTCATATTTACAGGCACAATCACAACTGCCACGCCTTTTTTGTTGATGGCGTTTTGAAGGGCTAATGTGATGATTTGCTGGGCTTGAGAGGGACTTTGAATCTGTTCGCAAAAAACGCAAAAGCTCCCATAGATTGCTTTAAAATCAACCTCTTGCGGAAAATCTGTCCCAAGATTTCCACTTTCTAATTGAGAGGCAATCAAAACAACAGGCGCACCATTGCGTCCTGCATCCATCAAAGAATTTATAAAATGCAAACTGCCTGGACCACAAGAACCTGCACACGCTACGGGTCTTTTGCTCATAAGTGCATCCGCTCCAGCAGCAAACCCTCCTGCCTCTTCGTGTCGCATATGCACCCATTGAATTTTTTTACTTTTATAAACAGCATCGGTAAAATGATTCAACGTATCTCCGACAATCCCGTAACACCTCTGAACACCTGCTTGAACCAAAGTTTCTACAATAACTTCTGCAACTTTCATTTTCTACTCCCGTATATTTTAAGAATATTTTCATTCTATTCTTAAAAAAACAATCAATATGTAATATATAATTTATATTAACTATCTTAAGAAAAAACTATGATTGATTAAGAGTCTCGTGATTTTGAAGATCCTTTTAGATCTTCAAGCAAGTTTAGTAGCTTTTTTGTGATATTTGATGATTCCCTCAGCACAGCGATAAGCCAAAGCACCTGCTGTCCCTGTAGGATTATAGCCGCTATTGTGTGAAAAATTTCCCGCACCCACTACAAAAAGATTATCAACATCCCAATGTTGCAAATAATGATTAACAACGCTATGTCCTGGATCATTCCCCATCGTAGTGCCTCCCACATTATGGGTAGATTGGTAAGGAATAATGCTATAATCTCGAATCTGGGGGACTGAAACAATAGATTTAGGATTCATTTCTTTAGCAATCGCTTGTGTTTTTTGCGTGATGAACTTAAACAATGCCCGATCTTGATCGGTAAAGTTATACGTCATTCGCAACAATGGCAAACCATAAGCGTCCTTATATACAGGATCTAAATCCAAATAATTTTGATAATATGGCATAGAAGCCCCCTGCCCTCCAATATTAATGACTCTTGTATAATTATGAATCGAAGCCTTTTTAAACACACTTCCCCATAAGGGCGTACCTTTTGGAATCGGGTTGCTTGCAATGGGTCTTGAACCACTTTGCAGTGCATAAATCAAGGCACCGTGGATAAAATCTAAACCGGAATGATCAAAATTATCCCCGTTAAAATCATCAATATTGCTTCCCAAAGCCCCTGAACCCATAAAGACATTAAATTGTTCATCAAAAAATGCCGTTGTTCCTGCATTGAGCTGGTAGCAATAATTTTTTCCCAAAGTACCTTTTCTGCTCACAGGATCGTATTGTGTGCCAATTTTTGAAACCATTAACAATTTGGCATTATTCAGTATAAAACTGCTTAAAACTACGATATCTGCGGGCTGGATATATTCCTCTAAAGTACGTGTATCAACATATTTTACACCTGTGACTTTATCGCCTTTTTTAAGAATCTCAACCACATTACTATGGTGTCTTATTTCATAATTTCCTGTTTTTAATGCCGTAGGGATCACAGTTACAATCGGGCTTGCCTTTGCACCATATTCACACCCAAATCTCTCACAAAATGCACAATACTGACAAGGATTAAGCGTCTCTCCATCAGGATTAGTATAGCTTTGAGAACTATTTGCCGCAGGCATTCTATAAGGGTGAAACCGCATTTTTTGCGTCACTGCTTCAAATTTTGACAAAATCGGTGTGGTACTTAAAGGCGGATTGGGATACCCACTGCTTCTTTTCCCTGCAAAAGGATTTTTTGCTTCCCCTGAAATGCCTGCAGTTTTTTCAAACTTGTCAAAGTAAGGTTCCATTTCATCATAAGTAATCCCCCAATCTTGAAGCAAATAATCTTTTGAAAGTTTATTTTTTCCATAACGTTTTTCTGTCATCGTTTTAATTTCAAAATCATAAGGAAAAAACCGATATGTCCATCCGTTCCAATGCACGCCCGCTCCCCCAAGTCCTTCTCCAAGCAAAAACGATCCCAATTTTCTCATCGGTAAGGCCTTTTGTTGGGGAGTATTTCTAAAGGTAATCGTTTCTTTGGAAAGATCTTGCATTAAACCATAATTAATCGCATAGCGATACTCATCATGAACTTCAGCGAAGTCTTGCGTGCTTCTTAATCCTCCGCGCTCAAGTCCGACGACTTTTAAGCCTGCTTTTGCACATTCTGCTGCAACAATGCCGCCTGTCCAACCCACGCCGATAGTTACCACATCAACTTTTTTTAATATTTTTGCCATCACTTTCCTCCTTGCATATCCGATAAGGACATCGGGGGAATTTTTTGGAATTGTTTATCATCAATAAATGCTAAATATGACATCTGTGCACCGGGGAATTCTTTCATTTTCCAACCTCTCATCCCCTCATTACCATTATAAATAGGGTCAGCATAAACTCCACATAACGTCATTTCCCGCAAAAGTGAGAAAAAATAGCTTGAATCCACACCAATCATTGCAACCTTATTTGCTTCAAAATCTTTCAAAATTCCATCTTGTTGCGCAGGAGAAATCTCAAAAAAATTATTTTTAAATCTTTTTAATGCCTCCTTTTGAATACACCTGACTCCTTCTAAAAAAATTTCTTGGCGAATCATTGGGGTCTGATACCCTTGAGTAGGAACTCCTTTATCAAAAGGTCCTTGCATATATTCTTTAGCGTTATTGCCATATGCTCCTGCAAACTGATTATCTATAAAGTAAGCTACACCAAGTTTGATGGCCCCAGATCCTAAATCATCTTCAGGAAAAATCCTTTCAACAGCTGCAGATAAAACTTTAAAATCTTCATCTTTGGTAAAAAACATTCTGCCTCTTGAACGATCAGTATTATTCGGATTGTAATTTAGATGAGAATGTTTTTGCTCTGCACCCAAAGAAGGTTTTATAATCCCTGCAGTCAAAACAGCACCCGCTGCAAGAGTGGAAGTTTTAAAAAACTTTCGCCTACTTAAAGTTGATTTTTTGGTTTTCATTGAACGACTCCTTTATTATTTTATTAACCTATCATTCATTCTATTCCAAAAGGATAAATAATCTAAAACATTTAAAATCTTTCTTTAGGAGTGGGCAGGTTCTACTTGCAAAACATCGCTCACTCCCTTCCTAAGACC
>NZ_MLAQ01000019.1 GCF_002272895.1 Helicobacter sp. 12S02232-10 | reverse complement strand
TTTTAGAGATGGATTGAAGGCTTCTGTTTATTATACTTTGGAAATGAAAACGATGCTTTCAAACCTTGCTTCAGTACTTAAAGATACGCCCGAGAGAAAGATAAAAATTTATTTTAAATATGACTGGGAGCTTCCATTTTTGTTTAAACTGAAACGTTATGGGATTGAGTATTCTAAGATTGATACCCAAGAATTTCATCGCTTAAAAAATAATTTTGATTTGATCCCCTATCGGGCAGGAGAAGTTTATTGGGATATTTCTAACAAGCAGATCCCTTGCTTGGAAGAAAAAAATATTTCTATTCCGATGATTCCGATTTATTTGATTAGAGCTACAGGAAGAGGAAAGTGCAAATAGAATCTGTTGCAAATCAAAATACCAAAAGAGAGAAATTTGAATGATTAAATTTATACCCTTGATATTATTTTCAGTTGCTTTGAACGCCTTTGCTCAACTCTTTATCAAGAAGGGAATGACCACTCTTGGAGAGTTGCATTTGAGTCTGGAGCTTATTTTGAAAAGTTTGGCAAATATTTATTTATGGGGCGGGCTTTTTTGTTATGGCATTAGTGTATTGACTTGGATGATAGTTTTGTCAAAAGTTAATGTAAGTATTGCTTACCCATTTTTAAGCTTAGGTTTTATTTTGACTGCGATTTTAGCTTATTTTATTTTTGGAGAGCCTTTGGATTTCAATAAAATCATTGGTATTATTTTTATTTGTGTTGGACTTGTATTTTTAAGTGTTGCAAAGGGGTAGGCTATGAGGTGTGTTGTTATTGGGGGAAGTGGATTTTTAGGTGGTTATGTTATTGATTTACTTTTGGAAAGTGGGTATGAGGTCATCAATTTGGATATTGCTTACCCAAATGAGCAAAAGACTCAATTTTTTAAGATTGATCTAACCCAAGATTTTGATTTTACATTTCATCCTGATGATATTGTCATTCACTTAGCTGCTAGACAATATCACCTCAAACCTCCAAAAAATCAAAGAGAAAAATATTTTTATGCATTAAATACAGAAGGTACAGAAAGGCTTCTTAAAGCGATGCAAAGGGATAGTTGCAAAAATCTTATTTATTTTAGCACTGATATGGTGTATGGCAAACCGCAGTATTTGCCCATTGATTTAAACCATCCTAAGAATCCTTTTGGCTATTATGGAAAAAGCAAACTTGAAAGTGAAAAAATCTGCGAATCTTATCGAAAACAAGGTTTTCAGATCAGTATTTTCAGACCGCGTATGATTGTGGGGAAAGGAAGATTTGGCATTTTAAATAAACTTTTTGCTTTGATGGCAAAAAATCTCCCTGTGCCTATGATTGGAAAAGGAGAAAATTGTTATCAAATGGTAAGCGCACTTGATTGTGCCAAAGCTGTTTTGTTGTGTATCCAAAAAGGAACATTGCCCAATGAGGCGTTTAATCTTGGGAGTGATGCCCCCCCCCCCATCAAGACTTTACTTGCTGAGATAATTCAAGAAATCGGTTCAAGATCCATTCTTATTCCTACTAATGCACATATGGTTAAAAAAATCTTGGAAATTTTTGGCAAAATAGGGTTTGAAATAATGTATGATGAGCAATATAAAATTGCCGATGAAGAATATGTGCTTGATATTTCTCATACTCACAAAATTCTTGGTTGGACACCACTTTATAAAGATAAAGATATGTTGATAGAGGCGTATAAAGAATACAAAAATACAAAGAATCTTAAGTGAATATCGCATTTTTTGATTTTGATGGTACCATAAGTAAAAAGGATAGCTTGTTTTTATTTGTGAGATTTTTGGTTGGAAAAAAAAGATTTTATTTTGGGATTTTGAAAAATTTACATATTTTGCTTGGATTTAAGTTTGGTATATTGGGTAACTCATTTGCTAAAGAAATGTTGAGCAGGTATTTTTTTGCAGGTTATGCAAAAAAAGATTTTTTAAAAAAATGCGAAGAGTTTTTGCCTGTGTTGCGAGTAACTTTAAAAGACTCTGCCCTGCAAAGAATCCGATGGCATCAGGATTGTGGGGATAAAGTGGTATTGGTAAGTGCAAGTTTTGAAGAATATCTCAAGCCTTTGTGCGATGAACTTAATATTCAATGCATCGGGACGATCTTGGAGGTGTGTGAGGGGAAACTTAGCGGGAAATTTGTGACTTTAAATTGCTATGGAGAGCAAAAAGTCAAGAGGATTAAAGAAAATTTTGATTTGAATCATTATCATAAAATCTATGCCTATGGAGATAGTTTGGGTGATAGAGAAATGCTTGATTTGGCTTTGGAAGAAAACAGATTCTATAGAAATTTTAAATAATGTATAATCATAGAGTTTAATTCCAGAAAAGGGCAATGATGAAAAAATATGTTGTGGCGGTTGTGGGTGCAAGCGGTGCTGTTGGAGAGGAGCTTTTTAAAGTTTTAGAGGAGCGGAATTTTCCTATTAAAAAATTAGTTCCCCTTGCAAGCTCAAAAAGTGCGGGAAATGAAATAGAGTTTTTTGGAAAATCGTATAGAATTTTAGAAACAACTCACGATATTTTTAAGCAAGAAGGCGTTGAAATAGCATTTTTTTCAGCCGGAGGGAATGTAAGTGCAGAATTTGCTCCAAGTGCAGTTAAGGCAGGAGCACTTGTGATTGATAATACAAGTCATTTCCGTATGGATCCTGATGTTCCTTTGGTGGTTCCTGAGGTTAATCCTGAAGATATTGCACTTTGGAAGCAAAAAGGCATTATTGCCAATCCGAATTGTTCGACGATCCAAATGGTGCAAGTGCTTGCACCTTTGCATCGTGTTTTTGACATTCAAAGAGTAGATGTGAGCACTTATCAGGCCGTTAGTGGGGCGGGTAAAAAGGGTATGGAAGAATTGGTGATGCAAATGCAGAAGTTTTTTGCTTTTGAACTTGAGGCTTGCGAATCCAAAGCATTCCCGCATCGAATTGCATTAAATCTCATTCCTCATATCGATGTTTTTATGCCCAATGACTATACAAAAGAAGAAATCAAAATGGTTAAAGAAAGTAATAAAATACTTCATAGCGATTTTGCTCTAAGTGCTACTTGTGTGCGGGTCCCTGTTCTTAGAAGCCATAGCGAAGCTATTACAATTCGTTTTTCCAAAGAAATTGAGGCAACAAGAGCTAGGAAAATTCTTAAAGAAGCGCCAAATATCGTTGTAGTCGATAAACCTGAAGAAAGTTTATACCCGATGCCTATTTTAGCTACAGATACTGATGAAACTTATGTGGGCAGGATTAGAAACGATCTTTATGATAAAAAAATCTTGCATTTATGGTGTGTGGCTGATCAAATCCGCGTGGGTGCGGCAACGAATGCCGTTCGGATTGCTCAAAAATGGATAGAAAGCGTTTAAGGATTGATTTGAGAGATGGTTTTTAGAACTTCATTAAAATCGGGTTTTTTGATGTGTTTTTCTTCTAGGGATTTATCATCGATATGTTTCCATAAAAAACTTTTTCCGATAATGCTTTTTTTGTAAATACTGACGAAAAAGTCTAAATCTCCATTTTCTTCTTGATGAATGGTGACATAATAAGTTCTTCCATCATAAAAATTATAAACTTTTCCGTTCTCATAGGTATTTGGGGCAGTTTGAACTAGATTATACAAGAATACAACACCTTTATCACTTCGATTCCTAAGATTAGGATTAGGATTGTTAGAATCCTTTCTAGGAGGAGAGTTATTTTCATTTGCAATGGCATAAGCGTAATATTTTCCGTTGAGTTTAAAAAATTCGACAAAAGAGCTTTTGATATACAAGAAAGATTGAGTTTTATATAGACCTTCAAGGGTTTGAGCATTCAAAGAGCTTAAGAGTAAAAGAGGTAAGATAATTGATTTCATAAAAGACCTTAAAGTTTAAGTTTGATTAGTTTTTTAGGTACTTTGACGACACTTTTAAAAATAATTTCATCGGGATTTTGATCATAAAGTCCGCCGGCATGCACATCAGATTCAAAAAATATTGCCAAAGTTCCTTCATCTAGTCGGATTTTTGAAGTTTTGAGGCTTTTTTCATAAACGATTAAATCTTTTTTTGAGTCATAGGGAAATTTAACTTTAAAATCCCCCGAGTCGCCAATTTCAAAAAATTCCATCCCGCGCACTACTAATTGAAAATCTATATAGTTTTGATGGGTTTCATAAAAGGCATTTTCAGGATTTTTTAACCCATAACTTTGTTCAATGCAATACATTCCTGCACTTAGCTCAAATTTATTTTCAGTGTTTAAGGGTGTATTTAAGATACGCTGGTATATGGCGTGATCGGTATTTGTAGCATTGCTAAGATAATCGCGTAAAGCTTGTAATTCTTCTGTTTTTTGAAACAAATGCATAAGCGAGTAAAATTTTCCAATTATCGCCATTTAGATAATTCCTTGATATTATTTTCTCAAATTTTATCAATCTATATTAAATATTTGCATATACAACCATTTATGCTTATAAGATAAAATTTATATTGAAACAATTAGACGTATAATTGAGGAGCAAAAGTTGCATATCTTTAGATTTTTGTTCGTTATTTGCATTGCTACAAGTTTGTTTGGAACGCAATTGGAAGATACGCTCAAACATCGCGATTTTAACGGCTGGCATTTTCCTGATCAAAGAGATCATTCTGGAAATCCTTACTATTATGTACCCGATAGTAAGGGTAAATATTTGGGGACAAGTGCAGGAATTTTAGGCGTGGGATTGTTGGTAGGCATAACAGGTCTTTATTTGATGCCTGAGAGTGTGACCAATTGGGATCGGGAGAGATTTGGCTTTAGGAGTTGGCTGCAAGATGTTAAAATTGCTCCAGCAGTAGATGACGATAATTTTTGGCTAAATGGTGTTGCTCACCCTTATTTTGGTGCTGTTTATTATATGCAACCCCGAATGGCAGGGTATAGTTGGGCAGAGTCGGCTCTTTTTTCATTTGTAACATCTGCATTTTTTTGGGAGTATGGCATTGAAGCTTTTGTTGAGATTCCTAGTTGGCAGGATTTGATTTATACACCTGCGATGGGCTCAATATTTGGAGAAGCTTTTTATCAGCTCACGCGTTATATTCAATCCAATCAAGGAAGATTATTTGGTTCGCGGGTTTTGGGATATACATTGGTTGCACTAATGGATCCTATAGGCTTTGTCATCAGAGATTTAAGGTTGGGAAAGCTGTTTGGAGTAAAGAATAAAAATGAGCTTCATGCTTATGCTTCGCCTTTGGGGGTAAGTTTTAGTTACAGATTTTAATTCTGTCAATGAATATATTTTATTTGTTATATAATTGTAAAAAGTTTAATAAAGGATATTTTTGGAAAAGTTTGAAGTTTCAAATCGTGCTAAGCTTCCTACGCGTTTTGGGGATTTTTTTATACAATCGTTTAGAGAATTCAGGGTTGAAAATGATTGCAGATGTCCTATTGAGCATTTGGTTGCTTTTACTGATCCTATTGTAGAAATTCCTCTTGTGCGTGTGCATTCAGAATGCTTGACGGGGGACGTATTTGGCTCGCAAAAATGCGATTGTGGTGGAGAATTGGCTATGGCGCTAGAAAAAATCACTCAAAGCTCAAAGGAGGGTCAAGGCGGTATGTTGATTTATTTGCGTCAGGAGGGTAGAGGGATAGGCTTATTTAATAAAGTCAATGCCTATGCTCTGCAAGATAAGGGTTATGATACCGTTGAAGCTAATGAAGCGCTTGGTTTTAAAAGTGATAATCGAGATTATTCGATTGTCGGAGATATTTTGAAATATTACGGGATTAAAAAAATCCGCTTACTTACCAATAATCCCCGAAAAATAACTGCAATGTCGCAATATGTAGAGGTTATAAGAGACAGCATTATTGTGCCAAGCAATTGCCATAATGAAAAATATTTGGCGACAAAAAAATCAAAACTTGGGCATTTGCTTTAAAATGCATAAACATATTAGTTTTTATGAGGCACTTCAAATTCTTCAAGATGTTCCCATCAATGCAATTGGAAAAGAGAAGATTGTTTTCAGTGATGCTTTAGGCAGAACATTGGGCGAAGATATTGTAGCAGAAGAAAATATGCCCAAATTTCCCACTTCAAGTATGGATGGTTATGCTTTTAGATACGAAGATATCGACTTATTGTATTCAGAGGGTTTGATTTTGCAAGGAGACAATCCTGCAGGCGATGAAAGAGAACTAGAATTAAACCCGAAAATGGCTATTAAAACTTTCACGGGTTCGAGAATGCCTAAAAATAGTGATACGCTCATCATTGTTGAGTCTGTTTTTTGCAAAGATGGGAGGATATTTTTAAACCCTCAAGTTACTTCACCTAAAAAAGGTGATTGGGTGAGACAGATAGGGGAAAACTATGCTAAGGGTGATATGCTTCTTCAAAAAGGAACCCTCATCAGTCCTTATGAAATAGGGTTGTTAGCAGATTTAAATCGAGTTTTTATAGAGGTTTTCAGAAAGCCTAGAGTTGGAATTTTGAGTGGCGGGGCTGAGATTGTTGAAGTGGGTCAGGAAGTGAAAGTTAAAAATTGTGTTCGGAGCGTTAATAACCATCTTTTAAAGGCAATGGTTGCATCAATGGGTGGAGAAGGTATTCTTTATCCGATAATGCCTGATGATAAAGAAAAGATTGTTGCGATGATGTCTCAAGCTTTTTTGGATTGTGATATTTTGCTTACAACTGGGGGGATGAGTATGGGGGATTATGATTTTACCCAAGAAGCAATGGCACAAATTTGTGAAATTATATTCAAAGGAGTCAGGATTAAACCTGGAAAGCCTATTTCATACGCACTTTATCATTATGGAGCACAAAAAAAACCTTTACTTGCTTTGGCTGGCTTTCCAAATTCTGCAGCTATTACATTTTATTTGTTTGGTAGTGTTATTTTTGCCAAAATGTTTCAAAAATCCTACCAACATCATTTTATTAAAGCATTTTTGAAAGAGGATATTTTAAGAACAGATTCAAGGATGGAATTTCGCGTCTGTGATTTAGAAGTCAAGGAAGGTAGATATGAAGTCTCTTTTTCTTCTAAGAGAGTTTTGCAAAGTTCAGTTGTAAATAATTTATGTGGGAATAGCGGGCTTGTTGCTTTAGAAGAAAATGGAGGGGCTTTGAGAAAAGGCGATGAAGTTGAAGTTTTGCTTTTTAAAAATTTTTTATGAGGAGCTGTTATGATATCAGTGGAATTTTTAGGACCAATCGGGGAGCAAAAAATGGAGTTTAATGTTCATAGTCTTTCTGAGCTTAAAATCAAGCTTCAAGAAATAAAAAGTATTTCTAAATGGCTTCCAATGAGTGCAATTGCTATCAATGATGTTTTAATAGAAGAGGCTGATACACCATTAAAAGATGGTGATAAAATCGTCGTGTTACCTCCTGTTTGTGGTGGGTGTGGATTATATGCTTGAAATTTATGAGGGGGCTTTGCCCACTTTAGAGATCCATAAAAATTGGGAAGAAGAAGCTAAAAAAAGAAATTTTGGAGCATTTTGTCTCTTTATCGGAATTGTTCGGAATGAAAACGGAATGGAGGGTTTGAGTTTTGATATCTATGAACCTCTTTTTTTAAAATGGTTCCATTCTTGGGAAGAAAAGGCAAACGCGCGGGGTGTTTTTTTGAAAATGGCACATTCAAGAGGAGATGTCAGGAATACTGAAAGTTCCTATATGGCAGCAGTAATGTCATCTCAAAGAAAACCTGCTTTGGAAATATATGATGTATTTATAGAGGATTTTAAACATAAAGCGCCCATTTGGAAGTATGACATTAAAGGCGGCAAGAGATTTTATGCTCAAGAAAGGAGCCATCTTTTACCTGGAAGTGGTATTTTGTCGTAATGCCAAAAATTGTGGCTTTTACAGGGAGAAGCAATAGCGGGAAAACAACTTTAATAGAAAAGATCATTCAGACACTAGCTTGTTCTTATAAGGTCGCTGTTTTTAAACACGACCCCAAAAATAAGGCAGTATTTGACACAGAAGGCAAAGATAGCTATCGATTTTTTCATCAAGGAGCAGATGTTGCTGTTGTATCTCCATCAAAAACTACTATCATTGCACATCAAAATAAAGAAATTGATTGGCTATGTAGAGTATTTTTTGACAAAGATTATATTTTTGTGGAGGGCTTGAAAGAGCTTTCTTTGCCAAGAATCTGTGTAGCTAGAGATATGATTGATGTAGCTTATATTGATTTTAGCGACGCGTTTGCAATTGATACAAGTGTTTGCAATCTTGAAATCATTCCTAAAAATATTCCGATATTGGATTTAAATAATCCCAATGAAGTGCTTCTTTGGATCAATAAATTTGGAAAGGAAATCAGTGGATAAAATAAAAATTGGCATTGTTGTGGCAAGCGATAGGGCTTTTAGCGGTATTTATGAAGATTTAAGCGGGGAGGCTATCAAAGAAGTGATCGGGGAATATATTTTAAATCCGTGTGAGTATGCTTATCGCCTTATTGAAGATGAACAAAAACATATTGAAAAAGCTCTGATTGAACTTTGTGATTTTGAAAAATGTGATCTTGTGGTCACCACAGGAGGCACAGGTCCTGCTGTACGAGATGTTACCCCTGAAGCTACATTTGGAGTGTGTGAGAAAATGATGCCAGGTTTTGGAGAGTTGATGCGTCAGACTAGTCTAAAGTATGTGCCTACTGCAATTCTCTCAAGGCAGACTGCAGGTATTAGGGGGCAAAGCCTTATTGTCAATCTTCCAGGCAAGCCAAAAAGTATCAGGGAATGCTTAGAGGCAGTTTTTCCTGCTATCCCTTATTGTATTGATCTTATCGGAGGTCATTATATAGAGGCGAATGAAAAAAATATTAAAGTATTTCGCCCTAAGTCTTGAATTTAAATATTTTTACAATTTTTTAGATTAAAATATTTGATTGTTTTATCTTGCACAGATGAGGTGAATCGGTTTTGCAGTGTCAAATGACAGATGATTAATGTCGGTTTGAGATAAGTCTATAAGTGTTACTTATTGTAGCTAAGAGATTTTTTATCAATAATTTATAAAAAAAATATCTTTAAATAAAAATTTTTAGATAGAATAAATTATCTGATGTAATAAATCAGATGGAACAAAATAAGCTTTGTTTCGATTACTCCTAAGGATTTTTGTAGAACTTTCTTTCTAGATGCCTTTTAAGGCATCTTTATCCTCATTTTTCAAATTTATCAAGACATTAAATGTACTTAAAATCTCTTTTGTTTAATATTCCTTGAACCACTTGATAGCTATAATTTGTGACTTTATAAATAAGATTACAAAGGCAAAAAAATGAATAAATTAAGAGAACTCTGCTTGGCGGGGGGGGGGGGGGTATGAGTTAATCAGCTTAGGAGAATGTTGTAAATTGAGTTCAGGAGGGGATGTTCCAAAGATGGGAAGACCACAGGTCTGACCTCCAGTCACTTTGTAACCTCGAATGCGGTTTTTTGCTGGAAAAAAACAAAACCAAACAATTTTTCTCCGAGCTGACATCCGACAACACAAACAGAGAGCCGAAACC
>NZ_MLAQ01000018.1 GCF_002272895.1 Helicobacter sp. 12S02232-10 | reverse complement strand
CTCTTTTAGAAATACTATCTTCTATATCTTAGAAATACCATCTTCTATTCTATTGAAGCATTGCTTTTATATCTATTAAGAATAAAATTTTTTTACAAATGGGGTGGAAATGTTGTTGTGGTTTATAAGTTTAACTTCATTTATAATTTTAAATGCTCTTTTAATTGATTTTCAAGCATTTTTTCTCTCAAATCAATAAAAATAATATCCAAGAAAGGTTCAAAATCATTATTTTTAAAATCGTGTTCGAATTTTTTATAAATGCCTTGGGTTTCACTTACTTTGGGATAAATTAAGACTGCTTTTTTGCTTTTATATCGACTGGCATATGCCCACATTTGATAGATATCTGCTACAGATATATTTTTTTGAATCTGATCTGACAGCAATTTCCATTTGGTATCAAAAATAATGATTTTTTCTCCATTAGTCGCCACAATATCTGGGCGCAAAGCACACCATTTATCTTCCAATAAGTATTTACTGCGATCTTGGGAAACAATCGTCCAATCTTTAGGAGAAACTTGTTTGAAACAATGCGCGACATAAGATTCAAAAAGTTTATTCATATCAAACAAAAGAGCCATACTCACATTATTTCCAGCATAAAGAGTAAAAACTTGTTTCTTTAAGAACACTCTGCAATAAGCAAGAATTGCTTCATAATGCCTCAAACTTCTGTTTTGGAAACAACATCCAAAATCTCTCTCAATATTTTTACTCAAGGGTATGGAATCAAAAATGAAACGGCATCGTCTCAAAAGACTTTCTAAATCTGTGCTTAAAGATATTTTTGAGAGAAAATCAAGGACAGAAACAATGAGCCGATTTTGAGGAATATTGGGTATATGTTCATCGCTTTGAGTCCAAAATCTTTCTTGATGGATTAAATTGTGTTTAATATGTTCATTGAAAATTATTTTTCCCTTGAAACAAAATCGATTTTCTTCCACGCACTCATAAGAAGATTTGAGTCCTTTTTTAATAAGCCTCATCAGTTCATCTAAAAACATTTGTACAAAAATCTCCAAAAGTGAGGATTGCGTGGTTTTTAAACTTGAAATACGGGTGGTTTTAAACGGGGAATTTTTCAAGGTTTTTAACATTTGCAGCAATAATTCTTTGGATTTTTCTTTATTCTCTTGGTCGTTTTGTGCAATCTTAGGTAAAATCTCCAAAGAAAACCCGCTTTTAGTCTGGATCAGCCCGACATAATTTACAGCTTTAAGGTACCTACCTCCTTTAACGGGAATTAAAAAGTTTTGATTTTCTTCATAGAGGGCAAAATCTTTAAGTTCATCAAATATTTTTTGGGCTTTGTTTTTGTTGCCCACATCAATATCGTCTATTCCAAATTTCTGCCATTCTGTGATTTGGAGAATGTATTTATTATTCTTGTTCATTGTCTTTAAAATCTAATTCTTGATAAATTTTGATATAGGTTGCAGGATCGTCCCAGATTCCATCCTTAAAATCTTTGATTTTGTAAATAATTTTTTCAATATCAATCATTAAATCTTTATTTAAATTTCTAAAAAGATTTTCTTTAGTTTCTATTTTTTCTATCATCCCATTTCCACCCAAAACAGCATCTATCTTGGCATAATCTTCATAAAAATATTCTTGTAACAACGGAATGATTTTATGTTGAAAAATATTTTTCAAATTTTTTGTATCTTTTAAACTTTCTACGCCTATAAAAAAGGTATGCCCGATGGTATGTTCCCTATCATAGAGAAATTCGATACGCGCATTGATGGTTTTTAACATTTCTTTTAGCTTGATATTTTCTATGACTTTATCCAATTTTTCGACATCAGGCATCATTTCAACAAAATCAAACCTCCTACGCAAAGCTGTATCCATCAAAGCAATGCTTCGATCAGCCGTATTCATCGTGCCAATAATATAAACATTTTTAGGCACTCCAAATTTTTCCCTACTATAGGGCAAACTCAAGTACAATGCGTCATTTTCTCCTACGCGTTTGGTGGGTTCTAATAATGTGATGAGTTCGCCAAAAATCTTAGAAATATTCCCTCGATTGATTTCATCAATAATCAGAATATAAGGTTTTAATGAAATGCTTTCATTTTGCGTTTTGATTGGTTGTTGAAAATCTTTTTTTTCAAATTCTTGTAGTTTTTTATATAAAGCAAAATAATAAATAGCATTTCCATGTCTATGCCTTTTTGATTCATAGGTCGGCTTGACATCATTAGGACTTTTGATTTTACCTGCCTTAAAATCTTCATAATCTCTTTTTAAAATATCGGTTGTAAGTCTCTGATTATTGACAGACCCTCCCGTTATAAATGATTTTGTCTCTGTATCAGATCTTCGAATATCTTTTATTTTTACCTTATCTTTAAAAAAAAAGTCCTCCTCTTTATCAAGCCTTTCTCTGATGTAATCACTAAAAGCCTCAATCAATTCTTCTAAGTTCAAATTCTGATTGGATGCCTTATTTTCTTCTAGACTACCTTTATAATTTTCCATTGCTCTTTTGGCAATCTCTTTAAAAATACCATCTCTAATTTCGTAATTCAGATTGCCTTCCTCATTAATTTCAGGATGAATACCCTCTACAAATTCTTCATACCCATAGCTCTGATGAAAAGTAACAAATTCAATCTGCCCATCTTTTCTGCATTTATCAAATATCTTTTTTGCTTCCGCTCTGCTTTGAAAATTTTTTCCTAAAATCTCCAAAGCTTTTTCAATCGTTGCATATGTCTTGCCTGTCCCAGGAGGTCCGTATAAAATTTGATTCAAAGGCAACGAAGAATCTAATTCTTGATTGGACTTTATTTGCTTATAAGAATTTTCTGTTTTAGCTTTCAGATATTCTTTATATTTATTAAGACTCGCAGAAGGCCCACCTCCACCCCAGCTCTTCCTGTCGGGCGGAGAATTCCATTCTGTAAGTTCTTTAATGCCCCCTTTTTTATGATATTTATAAATAAAATCAATCTTTTCAGGTTGTGCCAATAAAAATAAAGACTTTTCCTTATCCAATATTCCCAATTCTACAAATTTTTTCGGAATTTCTTCTTTTAATGTGCCTGCATAATCTTTCAGTACTCTTTTCACTTTTTTAACATTAGAAAAATTATTTCAATTTTCTAAAAACTCTCTTTCTCTCTGTTCTGCTCCTGCCTCATCAATCTCACACTCTAAATCTTCCCCGCCAACCCCACTGAACCTAAAAATAATTGTATCCATTGATACTCCTTCTATAGAATTCTTAAAAATCGCTAACCTATCAATATTCCAAAATTCGTTTTGCGATTTCATCAGCTCCATCAGGACGGATTTTTTCCTGCAATTTAGAGCTTATTTTGGAAATATTTTTCATTCCAGTTTCATCTGTTTCTTCAAGCCTATCGATAAAATCAAACAAAACCTCTGCACAAAGATCATTTTGACGCACAATAATACCAAGCTCTTCTTTTTCAAACTCTAAAGCATTGTAGTATTGATGATCTTTGAGTGCATAAGGATAAGGCACAAAAATCGCATTCAATCCATTTGCACACAATTCCCAAACTGTACTTGCTCCTGCCCTACCCACACACAAATCTGCTTTTGTCATCAAATCAACCAAATCTTTGCTAAAATCAAAAAGATTAATAGAATCTGCTATCTCAAGTTTTTCATAAATATCTCGAACTCTTTTCAAATCGTTTCTTCCACACTGATGAATGATCTGAATCCCTCTTTTTAAAAGCCCCTTAGCACATAAAAGTGCAAAATCATTTAAGGCTTTTGCACCTTGTGAGCCTCCCAAAAAAATCACACATTTTATTTCATTCCTGATTCGAGAATGCTTAAAAAATTCATTTCTAATAGGATAAAAAGTCTTGACATAATTCTTTCCTAAATGGGAAAAACTACCAAAAACATTTTTTGCAAAGGGACTCAAAAGTTTATTTAAAGTGCCTTTGATAGCATTTTGTTCGTGGATAAAAAAGGGAATCCTCAAAAAAACTGCCGCAAAGCTTGCTGGGGCTGCAGAAAATCCTCCCACGCTAAGTACTCTTTGAATTTGGCAGGTTTTAAGAATTTTTCTTGCTTCTTTAATGGCAACTAACTGTTTAAAAATAGCTCCAAACAATCCCAAACCTTTTTTATTCACCACGCCTGAAGTCTTAAGAAAATAGCATTTTTCAAATAAATCATTATCTTCAAACCAATCTCTATCCTGTCCGCTTATCGAACCGATATAAAAAAGCTTATTGCCTTTGAGTTTTAAAGTCTCACCTAATGCTTTAGCAATTGCTAAATGTCCCCCAGTTCCCCCGCCTGTAATCGCAATATTCATAAATCACACCCTTAAAATTATCTATGCACCCACTTCTTGCTTGATAAAAGACTTCAACGTATCTCTAAAACCAAAATCAGGATAATCCATCATCGAAAGAGCAATTTGAGCAGCAGTATGGTTTTGAGGATTAAAAATCAAAGGAGCTAAAAAATTCACCATCGAATCTTGTAAATCTTTTTGCAAAATAACCACACAATAAACCTCTACTTTAGAATCTTTATCCAACTCTAAAAGCAATTCGACATATTTAGGAACGGTAAAAGAATATTCCCTCAACACATAAGGATTTACCAGCGCCATATTCAACCCCCCATCAGGACTACTCATTTTACTGAACATTTCATCAATTTTTTCAAGATGTACCTGCAAAACATTTTCAAAACCCAAAATAGGCGCTTTTAAATCATATAGCATATTTTCTCCTGCAATTATTTGCTTTTTTGTATAATTCAAAAAGCAAAACCTATACCAAATTTTTTAAGGACACCTGATGGGTACAGACTCAAAAATAAAATCCTATAGCCCCAAAGAAATCGAAGAAGAAATTTATCAAATCTGCCAAGAACGGGGTTATTTTGAAACCAACGGGAATAAAGACATTCAAAAAGAAGATAAACACTTCGCCATTATGATGCCCCCTCCCAATGTTACAGGCGTCTTGCATATTGGACACGCACTCACACTCACACTTCAAGATATTCTAACCCGATTCAAACGAATGGATGGGTATAAGACCCTTTATCAACCTGGACTTGATCACGCTGGCATTGCCACTCAAAACATTGTCGAAAAACAGCTTTTATCAAACGGTATCAAAAAAGAAGAAATCGGTAGAGAAGCTTTTGTTCAAAAAATTTGGGAATGGAAAGAAAAAAGTGGAGGAGTGATTTTTTCACAAATGCAACGACTTGGTATCTCGCCGGCTTGGTCACGCTCAAGATTTACAATGGATGAGGGGCTGAAAAATGCCGTCAAAAAAGCATTTGTAACTTGGTATGAAAAAGGACTCATCGTTCAAGATAATTATATGGTCAATTGGTGCACCCACGATGGAGCGCTTTCAGATATTGAAGTTGAATATGAAGAAAATCTCGGCAAGCTCTATTATCTGAAATATCCCATCAAAGATACTCAAGACTTTCTCATAGTTGCTACCACTCGTCCAGAAACTTATTTTGGAGATACTGCAGTTATGGTTCATCCTGATGATGAACGTTATCAAAAATTTATCGGTAAAAAAGTCCTACTCCCGCTTTTAAATAAAGAAATTCCCGTAATTGCCGACTCTTATGTCGATGCGTCTTTTGGCACAGGTTGCGTCAAAGTTACTCCCGCTCACGATGTAAATGATTATGAAGTGGGCAAAAGACATTGTTTAGATTTTATTGTTGTGTTTGACAAATTTGGGATCCTCAATGAACACGCTCAAGAATTCAAAGGACTTGAACGGCTTGCTGCAAGAGAAAAAATCGTCGCAAAACTCCAAAATGAAGGATTCATAGAAAAAATACAAGATTATGCCAACCAAGTAGGCAAATGCTACCGATGCGGGAATATCATCGAACCTTACATCTCAAAACAATGGTTTGTAAAAGCGCAAGTCGCACAAGGAGCCATTGAAAAAGTCAATCAAAATTTGCTCTCTTTTTATCCGACGCAATGGAAAAATAACTACAACGCTTGGATGAGGGATTTGAAAGATTGGTGCATCAGTCGCCAACTATGGTGGGGGCATCGAATCCCTGTTTGGACTTGCGAATGTTCCCATACTTTCGCAAGTGAAGAAGATTCTCCTGCAAAATGCCCAAAATGTGGAAGCAAAAAACTAGTGCAAGATCCTGATGTGCTAGATACTTGGTTTAGCTCAGGTCTTTGGGCTTTTAGTACTTTAGGATGGGGAAATGGAAATTTTGGCGAGGGGGAAAAATGGCAAAAAAATGATTTGAGAGATTTTTATCCCAATACTGCCCTAATCACGGGATTTGATATTTTATTTTTTTGGGTGGCAAGAATGCTTTTAAGCGGGGAATCCTTGCTTGGGAAGCTTCCATTTAAAGACATTTATTTGCACGCACTAGTTCGCGATGAAAACGGCGCAAAAATGAGCAAATCCAAAGGAAATGTGATCGATCCCTTAGAAATGATAGAAAAATACGGGGCGGATGCACTCAGATTTACCCTCGCAATGCTTTGTGTTCAAGGGCGTGATATCAAATTATCTTCTTCAGCGATTGAAATTTCAAAAAATTTTGCTAACAAGCTTTTTAATGCAGTCAATTTTTTAATGATGTATTTAGAGCAATTAAATGGAGAAGAAGCATTAAAAAAAGGTTTTGAAGATAAAAAGAAGCTAAAAGATTATCAAACCTCTCTAGGAAAATATGCTAAATCAAGACTCAATGCTACAACCAAAGAAATCAGAAACGCCCTTGAAACCTACCGATTCAATGATGGAGCAAACACTCTTTATCGATTCTTGTGGGGAGAATTTTGCGATTGGTTCATTGAGTTTGGCAAGGCAGATAAATATTCTATTTATGAACTTGGAAGCGTGCTAAAAGATGCCTTAAAACTTCTCCATCCATATATGCCATTTTTAAGCGAACATCTCTGGCATAAGCTCAATGCCTCCTCTTTGCAAGATTCTATTTCAATTATGATTTGCTCTTATCCTGATGAAACCATTCAAGATAAAGATTTGGAAATGGAATTTGAGATCATCAAGGATTCTATCATCTCACTCAGAAGAGCAAAGATGATTTTAGATATCGGAAATAAAGAAATTCCAAAAGCTTTCATAGAACTCAATCAGAATAAAAAAATCCGAGATGAAAAACTTTTGCAAACTTTCAGCTCCAAGCTTGCTAAAGTTCAAAATATAGAAATCACAACCCAAAAACCACCAAAATGCGTCACAGATGTGAGTCTTTATTGCCAAACCCATCTTAGTCTTGAAGGACTTGATCTCACGCCTATGCTAAAACGCTTGGAAGCTCAAAAACAAAAATTGGAAAAAGAAATTTCTAAATTGCAGGCTATGCTTAGCAATGAAAAGTTCTGCCAAAATGCTCCTAAAGAAGTATTGGAAGAAACAAGAAAAAATTTAGATGAACTCAACGAAAAAATATCAAAAGTCAATCAAGAACTAGAGTCTTTTAATACGAACTAAAGAGGTCTCTAATTTTGAGATATTTTAAAGTCTATCTAATCAATCCGAAGTGTTATTGCAATAGATATGCATTCTGATTTTTCAACCTGAAAAACAAACATCATTTGCTTTAATAATTTCTTGGTCTTTTATCCTGTTTTAGCAATCGCAATGCCTTCAGATAAAAGAATTGATAATCCTTAATAGGATTATCAATTCTGATTAAAAGAGGAAATCAGAGGGAGTAAGGTTTAGGGCAATAGCATACATTACAAAAAGATAATCCAAACAATCAAATCAAAAATGAATCCAAAAAGGGTTTTAGGCAGTTATTAAATTCTTCTATGATAAAATTACACTATCCCATTTTAGGGACTTATAGGAGTTTTAGGCAGTTATTAAATTCTTCTATGATAAAATCCTTAGTCTTATTGTAAGCAGAGAGAAAGAACTGGAAACTTTCAATAAACTGAAACCCGAAGAGAGAATCTCTTATGGAGTCAATGCCGAAATATTGATAAATGAGAATCTTTTAACTTTAAAATATATGCGAGAAGGAGGAGTAAATAACGGAGATAAAGACGATAAAGGAGATAGAGAGACAGAGGAAGAAAGCAATATAGAGGACAACAACAAAGCAAAAGAAATCAAATTAATAGAGGGGAGATTCAATACCAAAGAAGAAGCCCTTAATCTCATCAATTCTTTGACTTCAAATCAATTTGCCCTCTTAAAAAACATTGAAATTAAACAAGTCCAATCAGCACCCCCTAAACCTTTTACAACCTCAAAGCTTTTAAAAGCGGGGTCCAAAGAATTGAATATCTCAACCAAAGAAGTCCAAGACTTAGCACAAAAATTATTTGAAGCAGGACTCATTACTTATATACGAACCGACAGCGAGTTTATCTCTAAAGAGTACTTGGAAGAACATAAAAACTTTTATCAAGGCATTTATCCCGATTTTTATGAATACAAAGAATATTCTGCAGGAAAAAACTCTCAAGCAGAAGCACACGAAGCTATCAGAATCACACACCCTCATAAATTTGAAGACCTGATTGATGTGTGTAAAAAAGAAAAAATAACAACAGATAATGCAATCGCTCTTTATAGGACTATATTCATAAATACTATAGTTTCTCAAAGCAAAAATGCTGTCTATGAGAATATCAGTTTGCACTTTAAAATCAAAATGAGTGATTTTAAAGTGAGTATGAATAATCTGATTTATGAGGGTTATTTAAAACTTTTGGAAGAATTTAATGCCGGAAACAAAAAAAGTCATACTTCAAGAAGCGAGAATGATTTAAACAATACAGATTCAGACCATCAAGAAAGAGATTCAAAGCAAAAACCAAAAGCCTTCGATAGCTCAAAACTCAAAGAAGGCGAACTCTATCCTTTAAAAACCCTAAAGTTAAGAGAGACTCCCAAAAGCCCTCCCAAAAGATTTTTAGAATCTGATTTTATTGAAGTACTGGAGAAAAAAGGAATCGGAAGACCCAGTACTTATGCAAGTTATCTCCCAATTCTGCTCAATAAAGAATATATCAATATTGATGGCAAAAAAAGAGAAATCAGCCCAAGTATTAAAGGAATCAACGTGATTGATTTTTTCCACAACGATTCAAACTCTTGGATACTCGACTTAAATTTCACCAAAGATATGGAAAAAAAGCTAGACCTCATTACCGAAAAGAAAGAAAGTTACATTGCATTTATGCAAGAAATCAATTCTAAACTCAATGGAGTGAGTTTTCAATCTTATGTAAAAAGTTCGGAAACAAAGAAAGAAAAGAAACTCATACCTGCGAGTACTAAACAAATTGAGTTTTGTAAAGCCATTGCAGAGAAGCTCAAAATCTCTTTACCCAAAAATCTGGAAATCGATTGTTATGTTGCAAAGGATTTTATCGATAAGCATATAAAAGCTTTTAATGCTAAAAAATATCGAGAAAAAGAAGAATCGGAGAAAGAAAACACAGGAGGTGCAAAGTGAATAGAATTCAAAAAGGAGAAAAAAAAAAAAGAGAAATAAAAACCTCAAAACCTTTTCAAAACAATAGGAAACATTTAAAAAATAATAACAAAACGACTTGATTTTAAGTGAGATATTTAAGGGAAAAAAAGTGCTATAAAATGCCTATTTTAGGAATTTTCAAGAGTCTGTTAGTGTTAAAATATACCCATCAAAAGAAAAGTAAGGAGCATTTAAATGGAAAATAAAATAGAAAAGATAGCATTAAAAGATACACCTCTAAAGTTTCAAAAAAGGTTTGAAGATTTTAGAAACACATTAAAACACAATAATCAATTGTTAAAAGAAGTTATTCGTGTGGCAGAGAATTATTTGAATTACAACGAAACATTACAAAAACTCATTTTAGGAGAGATTAATCCGCCTGATATCAAAACATTTGAAGACTTAAAGTTTGAAGTTTATGATTTAAATGATTCATTAGAGTTTTCAAAAAAAGGAGCTATTTTTACCAAAATCACTAATAAAGTCAAAAGAGTTGATATCGCAGGCAGAACTCTTTTGGATTTAATGCATATTGACTACAGAAAATACCAAATCTATTACTCTGCTGTTGGTTTTCCTAAAACTTTGGAAGAGGCATTACAGGAAGAGGAAATATTGAAAAAATAAAGGAGCTTCAATTAAAAGAAGGAGGGATTAAATTTCTGTAAGCAATTAAATAAAAATGGCACACCGCAAGAGGTTGCTTTTATAAAGTTTTTAAAACAGATGGAAGAGCTTGCTTAAAGCTTTTCATCATAATCAAGATAATTTAATACAAAGGATTAAAAATGGAAAAAAACCTAAATTTAGAGAATGTTATGCCTTATCAAATCGATTTATAAGATTTAGCAAGGTTTGATGAAGAAATGAGAGAAAAAGAAAGAAAAGAGCTTCAAGAGTTTTAGGCAGTTATTAAATTCTTCTATGGTAAAATTCAAAAAAGACCATTTTATTCACTACAGAAACGATGAGAAAAAAATATTCCCGATTTATCTCTGTCAAATCATATAAAACTGATTTGATTGATTCTGGTTTAATCCCTGAAATTTTAAAAGAAAATATGGATCTTTACATAATGTTTCATCTCCAAGCGCTCGATAGAGAAAAAGCGTTTAAAAAAGTTCATGATTCAACTCTAATGGCAGTCAATGAAGAAATTACTTTAAAACTAAAAAGTCTAGAAGATGAAATCAAACAAGAAAAAGAAAATATTTTTTATTTTTATTTCTCAATCTTAATTCAATCAGAATCAAAGGAAGAATTAGACAGGAATTGTAGCATCATTGTAAATTATCTAGAGAATAAAAAAAATCTCTCTGTAGCCAAAGAAAGTTTGAACCTCAAACCTCTATACTTTTCATTTTTCCCTGCCAACGGAAATCTTAACGCAAGAATCAGACAACAAAGCGGATCGATAATCAGTGTTTTGATTAATTTTGAAAATAACATTTTAGGCTTTACAAAAAATTCTTTCGGCAATAAGCCTGTAACCATTTAAAACATCTGAACGGATCGCCATTCTTGTTTAATTTTCACGAAAGTCCAAAAATTAACGAACCAGGTCATACTCTCGTTATCGGCGGAACCGGTTATGGCAAAACAACATTGATGAGTTTTTTGATGATGAATTTGATGAAATACAACTCCATTGATGTCTTTGCGATGGACAAATTAAATGGGATGCACAATTTTACAAACTTTATAGGTGGGGAATACCACAACGTTGAAGATATGAAATTCAATCCTTTTAGCCTCAATGGAGATAGAGAAAATCAGATATTCCTCAAAACTTTTTTTGAAGAGATGGGAGGAATTGCCAAAGAAGAATACGACGAAAAAGCTTCTATTTTCAAAGTAATCGAGAGGCTTTATGCTGGGGGGTGGCGATAATATCCGATTTAAAGACTTTTTTGACAGCTTAGAGCCGATAGAGGGGTTAAAAATCAGATATGAAAGCTACCTTGAAAGTCTGTTTGACAATAACGAGGATGCATTGAATTTCTCAAAAAACTCTCCGTTATTAATATGGATTCGATCTTAAAAGATTCTGAACTATCATCATTAAGCGCCTTTTATATATTCCACAAACTAAAAAAGATTCATAAAGACGCTGCTAGAGGATTTTTTATTTGGATTGATGAGCTTAAAGACTTTTAAATCATCAAAGAATGGCGAGTCTGATTTTGGAAAATATCTTGGAAGCGAGAAAAATAGGTGGGGTTGTAACGATGGGAGTGCAAAATATAGACTTTTTTGAACATATCCCAATGAAAGGATCTTTTTTGGAGAATATGAGCAATTTTATCATATTTCCCACGACACAATCTGAAGTCTTAAAGAGTTTGGAAGAAAAATTAAAACTCACAACCACAGAGCTTAGATTTTTAAGCAATACGTCCAAAAAAGACAGAAAGATTCTACTCAAAACCAAAGCTAACGGCTCACAAATTCTTGATGTTAATTTGGAGCGTTTGGGTCCATACCTCAAGGTTTTTAACTCCGACTCCATCAATGTTAATCATATGAAAGAAATAATCAAAGAACACCCTCAAAGTTGGAGAGATCTCTATTTGAAGGAAGAATTTTGAGCATTACCGAAATCATTTCAAAAATCTTGAGCAAACTTTCGGTTGCGGTGAGTGAAAATATTTTTTATGGCGCGCAAAGGGTTTATACGAATAAGATTTTACTGAGTTTTTTGTTTCTTTTAATGGTTTTTTGGCTTATTGCAAATTTCGATAATGACAATAAAAAAGGAATGATCAAAACCGCTTTTATCTATCTTTCCATATTTGTTTTTGTAGAAGCGATCTTGCAATCAAAAAATGCTTATTTTTTTTGTATTGCAAATATTCGATTTTCCTCGTTTGCTTTTTACCGGAGCAATCAAACTCGGTATGGGAGACAATATGGATACTGATATTATTAAAACCTTGGACGCCGTTCAAAAATCGCTCACAGCGATCAATATTGATGTCGGCAGTTGGGTAAGCGGATTTAACTGGGGGAATGCGATTTTATACGGCTTATTTTGGCTTGGTGGCTGGACATTAACGCTTGTAATTTCTGGAATGGTGATTTTATCCACTTTTGTTTCAATCGTGATTCAAGCCCTTTGCGCAATCGTGTTTCCTACATTAATATGGAGTAAAACAAGGGGTATATTTTTCGCTTGGGGAAAACTTTACATCTCTTTATCTTTGTATGCGCCTTTTGCGATCTTTTGCTCTTTGATTGCCAAAGAAGCCGCTAATTATGCAGCTAACACAACGGCTAATAATTATGAGGGACTTGAAAGCTTTACTTCAATTGTAGCCGTAACTATTCTATATGCTTTCTCAATCTTTATCCTTTTAAAAATTCCAAGTTGGATCAATCAGCTCATCGGAAGCAGCAACGATTCTGATTCAATGGGCGCAGGTAGCGTAATTAAAACCACAGCAGGATTAGCCGGAAATCTTTCTAAAGGGATGGGGCTTGCAAGCAAATTTGGCGGAATGATGATGGGGAATTTGGGTAATTCAATTGGCAAAGGAGCCGCAGGAATTGGAAAAGGAGTTGGCAAAATGATGGAAAATGCAATCAAAAATCCGAGCAATCCGGGGACAATCGGATTTTAAGGGGATAAATAATGGACAAAAAAGAACAAACAGGAATTTACAACGTAACCTTTAATGAAAAGAAAGCAACACCGATACAAACAGATGTTGAGTTGATTGAAAATGCTATTATTGAGTCGGTTGTAATGTATATAAAGGGATATCACAATCCGGAAAGAGACAGAGGTTTAGGAGCCGAACATATTAAACTGCATTTAGATCCTGAGTCAAAAGGTTATATTGCCATAGAAGAATTATTAAATTTGGGCAAAAGCATTCGAGAATATACAAAACTTTTTAAGAAGCCCTTTATTGACAAAAGAGGAGCAAAAGTCTATGAATGGGAAAATCAAGAAAATGTGAGATTTAGGGTTATCGTAGATAAACAGAGGGGAGGGCCACAACTGCCACTCTCCCCCTCTGACAATCAAATTATATCTTTTTATTCTGATCGAAATCTTAATGAGGCAATGCAATTTAAAAATCCCTTGGTAACAAAGCATTACACAGACATTAAGAACAACAAATCTCTAGATTCTCAACTTCAAAAAATTGAAAAAACCTTATCTTCCAAAAGTTCTATTGATCAAAAACAAAAAGCGCTCGATGAGCTTGAGAGATTTTCAAAGAAAGTCTTAAATCAAGATCAAAAAGAAATTGTTCCAAGATTAAAAACGCAGTATGCGGATAAATCAATGAATAGGGGGTTGTCTTTATGATAAGAAAAATTCAGAATTACTGCCGACAATACAATCTCCCATTAAAAATAATGAGAGATCTCCAAAGCTACTGCAAAATTTTGATTAGCTTGATAAGCAAATCAAAAAATGTTACAATGAGCCTTAGAATTGTCGATAGCAATTCAAGGAACTTCATCAGAAACACCTTTTTAAGGCTGTTTAGATTTATCCCTAGAGGCTGCAATCCTCTAGGGACAGCAACCTCAATTACAATTATATCCTATTTAAAAATCTGTATTTTTTTCCCTTTTTTTATAACTATTCTCTTTGCAGAAAGTCCTTTTGAAGGCGAAGACAATACATCAGTTCAAAATCCCACAGATACCGTTAAAAATCAGAACTTGAATGCTATTCAAAATTCATTTTGGTATAAAAATCGCACGGGTAATGAAAATATTCTAAATATTAAATTCGATCCCAAATCATCAAAAACCTATAAAATAAGAACCCGTTCGGCGATGGCCACAACTTTTATTTTTGACAGCGACAAAATTGCTCAAGTTATATTAGGGGATTCTTTAGGTTTTGAAGCCTTAGAGTTGGGTCGTAATAAATATGATCTGTCAAACATATTAGTGGTCAAGCCGAAACTTATTGGTATCGACACTTCTTTAACAATCATTAGCGAAAGCGGCAATATTTATAATTTCTATTTGTTTAGTACAGATTATAAAAATTCAAGAAACCCCACTATTTTAGTCTTTGTCTCTGAAAATAGGACTATTGGAAAGATCAAAGTTGAAAATTTGGAATTAGAGAAAGCCAAAAAGCTTGAAGAAGAGAAATTAGCGCTTCAAAACAAACTCAATAATAAAAAAGAAATATTGATTATTGGTGAAGGGATTGAGAAAATATCCATTGATACCTCTAAAATTCAAAAAGGTTATAACTCTTACCCAAAAAAGAAATGGTATGGAGCCATATCCAAAGATTCGGCTAAACTCAAACCCATTGAAATTTTCAATGATGATAAATACACTTATTTCAAGTTTTAGGCAGTTATTAAATTCTTCTATGGTAAAATATTGGCGATGAGATTAAGTTTGGCAGAACAGTTTTAGGCAGTTATTAAATTCTTCTATGGTAAAATTATAATTTGATTCAATATAAATATTTTCAATTTCTTCGCTCCAACCTTGCTCAATAAACCATTTTTTAGAATCCTCTAAAACATCATCATAAACCAACGCAACCAGATCGATACTTCTATATTCATCCCATTCTCTTCTTGTACTTTCTGCTTGATCTAAAAAAATATTTTTTAGATAACTACAAACATCAACTTCATCTTTTTTAAAAATTTCTGTTTCAAATGCAACTTCCATCGCTTTTTTTAAATCTTGGTATCCGATCGGGCAAACTCTTGCATAAAACTCATCGATTCTATTTTCTAATATTTCTTGATATTCCACTTTTTCCATTTTTTTTCCTTTATTTTCTTTTGATAGGCATATTTTAACACTAACAGACTCTTGAAAGTACCTAAAATAGGCACTTCATTAGCCTTTTTTCCCCTTATAACAGAACATCTTTTAAGCCTTGGAGTCTGGAATTGAAAAGTGAAGATGGAATTGTGGTTGGGTTAGAATGATTGTATTTGATTCTATTTTATTGTATGGTGTGTTATTCTATTTTATTGTGTATTATTTAGAATATTGGTATTGTTGATTATTTTATTGCAGTTTATTTAGATGTTTTCTTTATTTTCTTGATTGATTTGTCGTGTTATAGAATTTTTGATATGAATACAACCTAAAACACGACTGCATTTAAATTCTAAGATTGTCTTTCCCGATACGGGATCTTTTTTTTAGATTGATTCTCATATTATATGGACTCCATTAAAGAAATTAAAGAAATTGACTGATGATAGTACAATTATATTGTTATTTTAACAAATTTGAATCTAAAATATTAATAAAAGAGAAGATTTTAATAACTGCCTAAAATCAGGGGTGGGAATAACAAGGAACTTATTTTATCATAGAATTATTTATGTTTGATTTATAATTCTTTAATTGCTTTATGCTTATTGATTTGATTGAATTTATCTTTAAAATCCTCTTTAAGTGGCTTGTATTTATCGACTTTTCTAAAAATCTCTAAGATAATTTTTCGTTTTTGAGTGTCTGAGCTTGTCTGATAGGAGAGTAATTTTTTTTCTAAAAAATCATTCAAGTTATTATTGTCGAGCTTTTTAATTCCTGTTAATTGGGAGAGTCTTAAATCATCGTTTAAGTCTTTGCAGAAAGATTTATAAACCATTGGAAATCGTTTTGTTTTTTCTAAAATAAATCTTTCAAACTCCTTGCTGAATTCTCTTCCTTTATTGTCATTATCAAAACCTAAAATGATTTTAATGTTAGGATTGAGTGTGTCCATAATTTTTTCTAAGGTTGGTCTGATTCCATTTTCAAAATGAAAATCTCCACAAGTTCCTAATAACATTGTTTCTTTGGGGTTAATGTTTGGAAAAAGTTGCAAAAAACTTAGAGAATCTACAATTGATTCTGTAATTACAATTTGTTTGATATTTTTAGGATCAATTTCATTGGGCTTTAAAATTTCTAAGCCTTTTATACCATAATGGATTTGCTTGAGTGGCTTTTCTTTTGGGGTTCCATCAGCATTCTTGTATAGTGGAAATTTCAATCGTTTTGTATAGCCACATATATTGATTGTTGTTTTTGGTTGGGTTTCTTCCATTGAATTTTGATTTAAGATTTTAGGAATGTTTGTGAGTTTATAATGTGGAAAGCAAACATCATTAAAGTTATCAAGTTTGATGTGATTGCTGTATTCATCGATTAAATTATTGTATAGCCCACGATTCATAAAGAATTCATTATGATTTTTATCATAAGAAGACATAGCATTAAATTTTTTGATGGTTTGTTCATTGTTTAGTTCCGAGTTAAAATATTTTGGGATCAAATGATCTTCCAAATCGGTTTTACCATTTTCATAGTTTTGAATGAGCGTTTTAATATCTATGCCACGATTTCTACAAAAATTAATGATATTGCCCCGATCGTTGCTTCCATCAGTATTAAAATAAAGATAGTGTTCTTCTTTTTTGCAAATCACAAGCTTTTGGTCTTGGTTATAAACGATAGGATTATTCATAGAACTAGAGTTTTTATTGAGTTTAAAACCATTACACAAAAGAATTTTATGTAAGGGGAGTAAAGTTAAATCAGTAAAAGCTCTTGGTGGGGATTGATTTGCATTGTTTTGTCTTAAATCTTGTATAGCCATTGAAATTCCTTACATTCCCATACCAAAATTTGTTTGTTTTTTAGATGTTTTGGCATTCGTTTTAGAATTAGGTTGGGAGTTAGATAGAGTTTGATTGGTTAAGCCACTTTTGAGTTGGATTTCTGCTTTTTTGT
>NZ_MLAQ01000017.1 GCF_002272895.1 Helicobacter sp. 12S02232-10 | reverse complement strand
TTTGAATTTCTTTTGATTTGTTATAAGTAACGCCCCTAATAAAAAAACAACAATCTTGAAAGGGTTTATGGGGGGGGGGGCATAACTCCTTTTAATTTATTATTTAAATTCATTTTTTTCCTTTGTAATTTGCTCATAAAATCGCAGATTATAACCTTAAGTCGGTTATCAAATCTTTAAATACATAGGATTTGAAATCAATTTAATGTCTTGATAAATTTGAAAAATTCTTTTTTTAAAGCTCTAGATGATTAGAATATTTAAAGAATTTATAAAGTTTTTTAATATATAATGATAACAATTACTAAAATTGTATAATAGATTAAGGATGAAACTTGAAAATAAATTTTTATAAAATTCTAATTGCAAATTTTATAATGCTTCAAACATTAAGTGCAGTCGATGAGATGACTGCCACTTTAAATCGAGTGATTACTTCTGCAACAGGTTTTGATATGCAGCTCAAGGATGAAGCACGAAATATTTTAGTAATCGATAAGGAAACTTTGACAAACAAAGGCTATCAGTCTTTAGACGAAGCGCTCCGATACGTCCCGCTACTCACCTTTTCCAATAATGGCTTTGGCGATAATATCGACCTTCGAGGTCAGGGTGATAAGGCTAATACAGCCGTCAAAGTTCTCATCAATCGCGTCCCTATCAATCTTTTAGACACAAGTCACGGCGTTACGCCCATCGGAATGATCAACATTGAAGACATAGAATCGATAGAAATCATACCCGGAGGCGGGGCCGTAGTCTATGGAAATGGTACGCGAGGAGGGGTTATCAATATCGTCACGAAGCAAAATCCTAAAAATTATGCCAACTTTACCCTAAAGGGCGGATCTTATGAGACTAAAAATGGATTTTTCGGACGTGCCGATATATCTGGGGGCAAAAAAATCAATGAAAAATTATTTATCAAAGGAGATGTAAGCGTTGCCAATACTAGCGGATACAGAAAAGGGGACAGCTTATTGAATTTTTTTGGGGGAGCAGAAATCATCTATAAAATAAACGAAAATCAATCTCTAAACTTCAATGCCAACTATTCACATTCGCTCTCTACCACTTCTCCGACCATAACGCTTGAAGAAGTAGAAAAAGACAGAACAGCACAGGGCAATGGTAGAATCATCAGCCCTGAAGATTTTGCGAGTGTTTCAGCAGACTACCGTATCAAAACACAATCGTGGAATTTTGATTTATTGGGCTTTTATCAAATGAATAATGTAAATTACACAACAGATGTTAGCACTCTGACTACGATGGGTTTATCTGTGCCTTTTGATCAATCTGGCTCAAGATTTTTCAATCAAGCCGCAGGCTTCAACGCCAAAGCCAAATATATTGCCGGTAAAAATACACTGATGTTTGGTTATGATTTGCTTTATCAAAATGCCTACCGCAAATCCAAAGCACACTATTCTTTCATAACTACAATATCTCCAAGACCGATGGCTATGGATCACAGCTGGACAACTGACATTAATGGGCATAAACTTGCCAATTCTATCTATATTCTTGACCGATACGCTTTCTTTGAAAAATTTGATCTTAGCGGCGGGGCAAGGTATGAAATCAGCCATTATTTTATGGATAGAAACAAATGGAGCCAAATGATTATGAATGGAAAGGGTGCGCCAAAAAATGATCCCAATTATTCCAAAACGACTTTTAGAAATAATTATGCCCTTGAGCTTACACCAAATTTTAAATATTCCTCCACAGGAAATGTATATGCCAAATACGAACGTGGCTTTATCACTCCCGCTCCCAATCAACTCACCAATTCGGATAAAACAGGAATTCATTACAACGGACTAAAACCTGAAGTTTATGACACATTCGAATTGGGATGGAAAGATGAATTTTCTTACAGCTACTTGAGTGCAACGCTTTATTATACACTCACTCAAGATGAAATCAATGTCAATCAAATTGAACACGGCACAACTTGGACTTACACCAATCTTGATAAAACTCAAAGGTTGGGGGTAGAACTAGTCGCCATTCAAGATTTATTGGATTCTGATTCCCTCCACCTCAACGAATCTATTTCCTATCTCAACGCAAAGATCACCAAAGGCATCCATAAAGGAGAAAAAGTTCCTCTTGCAAGAGAATACAAAATTACTTTCGGGATTGCCTATGATATCATCAAGTCATCTAAAGAACTTCTAAGTATTTTTACTAATAACTCCTTCTTCGGACCCACACTAGACTCAAGCTATAGCAAAATGAAGCCTTATAATCTGACAGATTTAGGATTGAATTATCGTCTAGGAGGTTTTAAATTGAATGCAGGTGTTCGCAATATTTTTAATTCCAAATACTTTAGCTACCAATTGGCAAAAAGTTCAGATATGTATATACCCGCAGGCTATATACCTGCTGCAGGAAGGAGCTATTATGCAGAGTTAAGATATGATTTTTAAGCTTTATTTGCTGATTGCATTGGCTTATCTTCTGAGCATTCTCCTATCTTTAAGCATTGGAAGCGTCGGTATTGATTGGAGTAATTTGAGCGAAATGTCAAAAATTATCCTTTTTGACATCCGAGCACCTAGAATCTTGATGGCGATTTTTATCGGTATGCTATTGGCAAGTTCGGGGCTTGTCGTTCAAAGTGTTTTTGTCAATCCGATTGCTGATCCTTATATCATTGGCATTGCTTCAAGTGCAACTCTTGGGGCTGTATTGGCATATCTGCTTAAAATGCCTGATTTTTATTATGGCGTCTTTGGATTTTTTTGTTGTGCAGCTTTTACTCTGTTGATTTTCTATATTTCTAAGAAACAAAGTATTGTTACATTGCTTATCATTGGCATTGCAGTCTCTTCTTTTTTGGGTGCTTTTACGACCTTTGCAATTTATCTTATTGGCGAAGATTCTTTTAAAATCGTTGCTTGGCTAATGGGTTATCTCGGGAATGCCTCTTGGAATCAAATTTTGATTCTTTTGATTCCATTGATAGGATGTATGATTTATTTTTATTACAAAAGATTTGAGTTAAATATTTTATTGAGCGGGGATGATGAAGCCAAAAGCCTAGGGGTCAATGTGTCTGAATGTAAAAAAAATCTTCTGATAGTTGCTTCTTTGGGTGTAGCTTTTTGTGTCGCATTTAGTGGCTTGATAGGATTTGTAGGATTAATTATCCCCCATATGATGCGTATGTTTTTAAAAACAAACAATCATTCGATTTTACTTCCAGCCTCTTGTGCTTTAGGCGGGGTATTTCTGCTTATTTGCGACACATTTGGTCGAACGATATTAGCACCTATAGAAATCCCTATCGGCGTCATCACGGCATTTTTTGGAGCACCATTTTTTTTATATTTAGCTTTCTGCCAAAAGTTAAAACAATGGTAAATACTATTCAAATAAAAAATTTATCATTTAGCTACAATGCTTCCAAAGTTCTCAAAAATATCCGTTTAAATGCAAAAAAAGGCGAATTCATTGGGATACTTGGCTCTAACGGCTGTGGAAAAACTACTTTAATCAAACAAATATTAGGCATTCTTAAGCCTTCATCAGGCAGTATTGAAATCTTTGATCAAGATATTTCAAACTACACATATAAAAGCCTTGCGAGTATTATTGGCTTTCTTCCTCAAAAATCTTCACTTTCAATGCCACTATCTGTAGAAGATGTCCTTTATATGGGCAGGTATTCCTGCCTAAAAAACCCTATCAAAGGATATGGGACTCAGATAAAGAACGCATTGAAAATATAACCGAAATGCTTGGCATCAAACATCTTAAAAATCGCATTGTTCTAACCTTAAGTGGCGGAGAGCTTCAAAGGGTTCTTTTGGGTAGGGCTTTAGTATCAGATCCAAAAATCTTATTGCTAGATGAGCCAACAAGTGCGCTTGATTTGAATTACGCCATTGATATTATGAAGATTTGCGAAGAGCTTTGTATAAAATCGCAAATTACAATCATATCTGTTCTGCACGATCTCAATCTTGCAAGCCTGTTTTGTATGAAAATATATTTCCTTAAAAATGGAGAAATTTTTTATGAGGGAAGTCCGAAAGATTTATTCCAGCCACAGATTTTAAAAGAAGTTTATGGGTTTTCCTGTGATGTAATTGCTCATCTTGAACGCCCATTTGTGATCTTAAAAAAAGAGAAAAAATGAAAAAAATATTATTAGTGTTGTGCCTCATATTTAGTTTTGGTATTTCAAAGCAAAGTTTGATTGTTTTAGATCCTGCAAGCGTTGAAATTATCTATCTTCTAGGGGGAGAAGAGCAAATCTTAGGCATTGCAAAAATGCAAAATTCCGTAATTGAGCCAAAAGAAAAAACCTCAAAATTAAAAAGTGTGGGAACGTTTTCCAACCCATCTTTAGAACAAATCATCGCCCTCAAGCCTGATATTGTTGTCTTAAGCTCCTATAGCTTAGGTTTGAAAGAAAATCTTGAGAGATTTCATATCAAAACAATCTATCTAAAAGCAGATAACCTCAATGAAATCGCTCAAAATATTCAAACACTAGGAAATATTTTGGGCAAGGAAGCAAAAGCTAAAAAAATCATCACTGAGTATCAAGAAAAAATCAAACGCTTAAGCGAACACCCTTTAAATAAAAAAGGGGTTTTTCTTTACTCTGCTTCGCCACTAATGGCGTTCGGACAAAACACATTGCCTGGGGATATTTTCAAAACTATCGGGATTGATAATATCTTCAAAGACATTATTGGAAAAAGACCTGTGATATCCCAAGAATATATTTTTCAAGCTAATCCCGAAATAATCTTATATGGGATTAGGATACACAATCAAGATGATCTTCTTAAAGCAAACCCGATGCTAAACAAAACCAAAACAGCACAAAATAGACAAATGTTTTATCTTAATGTTCATTCTTTGCTTCGAGGATCACCTACAATCGTTGATAAAATAGAAGAGATTTATAAGCAAATTTCTGATTGAAAATTAAAGTATAATAAACGCTTTAATTTTGGAGTTCATATGCTAAATAAAACAAAAATCAATCAATTTATTCTCCTTGGAATTGTCTTAATCACACTCAATTTACGCGGACCCATTACTGCAGTAGGACCTGTAATTGAGCTTATTAAAAAACAATACTCCTTTTCTAGTGCTACAGCTGGTCTCATCACGACGCTGCCTCTCTTGGCATTTGCTTTTTTTTCACCTTTAGCCTCTAAATTCAAATATACCCAAATGATGTTTTACGGGATTATGTCTATTATTCTGGGGGAAATTATTCGTTCTTATACAGGAGAGATCGGCCTTTTTATCGGGACTTTAATAATGGGAGCAGGGATTGCCATCGCCAACGTTTTGCTTCCAAGTGTCATCAAAGCAAAATTTCCAAAAAATTTTGGGAAAATAATGGCAATTTATTCGCTTGTTTTAGTCATCTCTGCAACCATAGGTGCAGGCACATCCGTTCCTATGGCAATTTCTTTGCATTTGGGATGGGAAAATGCACTGGGTCTATGGGTCATAATTGCCATATGTGCATTATTTCTATGGTACCCGCACTTAAAAGGTAGAAGAAAATACCAAACCAACAAAGCCCAAGCAATCCATTCCATATCTATCCATAAAACATCAACAGCCTGGTGGATCACACTTTTTATGGGAACTCAATCGCTAATTTTTTATAGTGTGGTCGCTTGGTTTCCATCCATTCTCACTCAAAAAGGCTTCAGTCTCTATTTTGCCTCAAATATGACTCTGCTTTATCAGCTCTGTTCATTACCAGTGGCTTTTTTTGCCCCAATGTTGCTTGCTAGAGTGCGCAATAAAAATCGCCATATCGTAACGGCATTTTTGTGCGTAATGTATGCACTTGCATTCATAATATTATATTTTCAAAATAGCGTTCCTATGATATTTATTGCAACTATCCTGCTAGCTTTCCCAATGGGTGGCGTGTTTGGCATTGCACTTTTATTTATCTCAATCAAAGCCTCATCGCCTCAAAATGTAGCGCGCTTATCGGGAATGGCACAATCTTTGGGCTATTTAATCGCTGCTTTAGGTCCAATATTTCTAGGGTTTATTTATGATCTTTCCAACTCTTGGAAACCGCCCTTAGCCTTATTCTTTGTTCTTTCATTAATATTGATTTTTTTTGCATATAAAGCGAACAACTCTAAAACAATTTAGAGTTGTTCTTATAAAAAATAAAAATTACTTTGTGACAATAGTTTTGACTCCATTGCTGCCATAAACTAAAATTCTCTTGGTTTTACCTTTGTATTTATTCAATGCATTGGTAAAATCTGCAGTAGTTTTAATACTAATATCTTCAATTTGAGAAATAATATCTCCTTGTGAAAAACCTGCCTCTTCAGCAGCTGAATTTTCAGCAACGGAACTGACTATCACGCCATTAATATCATTTGGTATTTTATATCTTTGTCGGATTTGAGGTGTCAATGTTTCGACTTTCAATCCACTAAGCTGTCCTTGCATATTGCCCTTAGGAACCGTAACTTCTTTCTTATTGCTATTTTTCCTTTCAGCCAAAGTGATTGTGATGGTATGCTCTTTTTTATCTCGAATATATTTCAAAGTAATTTTTTGATTAGGACTTAGCGAACCAATAATATTTTTAAGCTCAGCAGCATCTTTGATCTTTTTACCATCGACCTCAGTGATCAAATCCCACACCATCAATCCTGCTTTTTTTGCCGGAGAGTCTTTTTCAAGACTGATAATGACAGCGCCTTGCTTATCCCCATAAGTCCCCCTCAAATCATTGCTAATATCCTGAATACCTACGCCAAGATATCCTCTTTCAATTTTGCCATTTTTAATCAATTGGGTTACAACACTTTTTACCATATTTGAAGGTATGGCAAAGCCAATGCCGTGATTCCCCCCTGTTCTTGAAATAATCGCAGTATTGATACCCACTAGAGCACCACGACTATCTATAAGTGCGCCACCGGAATTTCCCGGATTGATTGAAGCATCTGTTTGGATAAAATTCTCATAATTATTAATGCCCATTCCGTTTTTATTGAGTGCAGAGACAATCCCTTGTGTTACCGTTTCTCCTACCCCAAAAGGATTTCCAATAGCAAATACCACATCTCCTACAAGCAAATCAGAACTATTTGAAAATTTTATAAAAGGCAAATTTTGCTTATTGATACGGATAACTGCCAAATCACTATCGGCATCTGCACCAATAAGAGTTGCAGCATATTCTTCTGTGCTTCCAGGCAACGTAACCGTAATCTTATCGGCACCATCAATTACGTGATTATTGGTTACGATATAGCCATCAGAAGAAACAATTACACCACTTCCTAAAGCTCTTTCAACTCTGTCTTTGGGTATTTGATTATAAAAATCACCAAAAAATTGTTGGAAAAAAGGATCATTAAACATCGGATTGTTTGTGATCTGGTTTTTAATCTTTTTTTGCGTTGAGATATTTACAACAGCTTGAGTAGCATCTTTAACAGAGGCATTATAAGAATACACTGCATTTGAAGAAATATCGGGACTGACACGCTTATTCACATTTGGCATATTCTCAATGCTAAAGGCATTTAAACTCAATGCTCCTGCCAAAACCGCACTGATTAAAATTTTATATTTCATAAATAACTCCTGATTTTAAGGTAATTTTAAAGAAAAATTTTAAATCAAAATTATAAATATTTAAAAAACTGAAAATTTATCTGCTTCTTCATAGTTCTGTAAGCAGATAATTCTCCATTCTTTGAGCAATGATTCCAAGCTATATTTGGCATTTGCCGGACTTGTTGAGGGCAGTACAAAAATATCTTGTTTAATATTTGGATAGCAATGCTTCACATAGAGTTCAGCTGCTTTCTTGCCATTGGCAAAAATCTTTTTCACCGAAGAATTTTTAAGAATCAAACTGATATCGTTAGGAACTACGTTTTGAATGCTTGCATCGCTTGATCCTTTGATTTCACAACTTGAAATGACATCCCACAAGGCAATATGATTATCTAGCAAAAAATCAATCCTTGATTGCACATCTTCTAAAAAAGGTTTTTTAAATAATAGGCACAAAACCTTCCAAAACCGATTTTGCAGGTGATGGTAATAAAAATTTTCTCTCGAAACCTTTGAAGGAAATGAACCTAAAATCAAGATCTTAGAATTCTTGTCATAAATAGGTTCAAAAGGGTGTTTCAAAAATAATTTCATTCCCCCATACGTTCCAATTTGCTTATAGCTCTTGAGATGATCCCCAAAAGCACTTGATCATCTTTAGGATTAGAATCTTTAAGTGCAGGATTGAATTCGGTAAATTCAAGGGCAATAAGCTTTTGTCCTAACTTTTCTATCAAAAGTCCGATACAAGTATCAAGCTCAGCAGGATAAAGCCCATTATTTTCCCTTACCCCTGTCGAAGTGAAAATCTTTCCGTCTAAAACATCAGCATCAACACTTAAATAAATACGATCAACATCTTTTAAATAAGCTGCAATTTTTGCAATCGCCAAAGGAATATCTTGTCTAATCTCTGCAATCGCATAAAGAGGAATCTTGAACTTTTCAATCATCTCTCTTTCAGACTTCTCCATACTCCGCACTCCCACATAAACAATGTTTTGAGGTTTTATATTATTTATTTTCGTTCCCAAAGAGCATAATTCTTCCCATTGTCGCATTGTTGTTTTCTGCAATGAATTTTCTCCTGATGTAACCACATTTAATACTCCTCCCAAAGGCATACCGTGAATATTTCCCGAAGATGTATCATAAGGAGTGTGTAAATCCGAATGAGCATCAACCCAAATAATTCCTATAGACTCTTTGGCATAAGCGTTTTTAAAAGCACTCAAAGTTCCCAAAGCATTGGAATGATCCCCACTCAAAATCACAGGAAATTTTCCACTCAAAATAACTTCATTCATCGTTGGAATTAATTTTTCCTTAAAAAATTTATAAATGGTTTGGATATTCTTTGAATAATCAGGTTCACGCCGATCTTCTAAAATCTCACAATCATTAATAATTTTTAATGCCTTTTCTATCAGACTTTTATGATTTTGTTTGAGCATATCATCCAATAAACCTACCCCTTTTGCAGAACCCCTTTTAGAAGCTCCGATATCTGAATAAATTTCTACTAATTGCAATGCCATAATATTTGCTCCGTTATTATAGATACTATTTTGCTTTTCCAAATTTATTTTTAGTTAAAAAATAAATGACATAACATAAGGCAATATAAATAATCGTCGCCCAAATACCTATGCGTTGTTGCGGGTCAAAATAAGCCCCAACAACCCCGATAAGACATCCTAAAATCCCTATTATTTGCGTAAAAGGTGTAAAAGGTGTTCGATAAGGCAAATCTTTCAGTAATTTTCCCTCCGCTAAATAGCGTTTGCGAAAAATATACTGGGATATCAATATGCTGACCCAAACAATGATAACTGTGAAACTCACCACAGATATGAGCATTTCAACAACAGTTGCCGGAGCAAATTCTGCAGTAAATAAAGCGACCAAAGAAAAACCTATCGACAAATATAATGCAAAAATAGGCGTCCCTCTTTTATTAAGTTTGGCAAAAATTGAAAAATACATTTTTTTTTCTGCCAAACCATAAATCATTCTAGAAGCCCCATAAAGCCCTGAATTAGCTGTAGAAATAAGTGCAGTGATGATGATAAAATTCATTATTGAAGCCGCATATGGAATGCCTTCTTTCAAAAATGGAAGACGAATTCTCTCTAAAACACTCACAAATGGACTTTGTGTGATTGTAGAGTCATTCATAGGCAAAAATACCGAAATAATAAATACAGACCCGATAAAGAAAAAGATGATCCGCACTAAAGTTGCTTTGATAGCTTTGGGCATTACTTGGACGGGATTTTTTGTCTCACCTACGGCAACACCAATAATTTCTGTTCCTGTAAAGGCAAAAATTACTGCTAAAATAGTCCCCAAAACTGCATAAATACCATTTGGAAATAATCCGCCTTTCTGGAAATAAAAATTCTCAAAAATAGCACCAAAACCATTGAGATAGAAATGATAGATGATAGCTGCAAAACCAATGATGATGAATACAAATACCGCCATTGTCTTAATCAGACTCAAAATAAATTCACTTTCAGCAAATATTTTCACCGAAAAGGAGTTCAACAAAAAAATCAAGACAACGCAAGCTATGACCCACTCATACACAGGAATACTCGGGAACCAATATTGCATTAAAAAACCAATTGCAATATACTCTACCCCCACACTGATCACCCAGCCCAACCAATAAAGCCAAAAAATCATATATCCCGTTCCTGGACCAATAAAACGATAAGCATAATCCCCAAAACTCCCCGTATTTGGGAAAGAGCTGGCAAGCTCACCCAAAGAAAGCATAACACTATAAATAATGATACCCCCTACGGCATAGGCGATAAGTGTTCCAAGAGGTCCGGCATTATGAATATTTCCCCCAGTTCCAACAAAAAGACCCGTTCCGATAGCCCCACCAAACGCAATCATCAAAAGATGTCTCAATTTGATATCCCTGATCAGACCATTTTCTTTGGACTTCATCACAAACCACCCCCATAAATATTATATTTTATCTAAAAAATACCTTGCTATAAGTCAAAACTACTTTGCCTGCACAAACAAAATCGTATGTGAGAGAATTCGCTTTGAATCAAACCCATCATCTTATCTGTCTGATAAGTTTGAATTTCTCATCTCAAACTAAAAAATAGATTTTATATTTTTCCTTGAGAACGAAACTTTTTCAAAACCCCGATAAAGGTTTGCATTTCCTCAGGCGTTCCCAAGCTCACTCGATTGTATGTAAGCAATGGCGGGAATGGGCGTCCAACCAAAATTTGCTCTGATTTCATTTGATCGATATAAACCTTTAAATCCCCTTTAATTTCATAAAATACAAAATTAGCATAGGTCGGAATATATTTGATTTTAAGCTCTTTAAATCCATCATAGACTACTTTTTTAGATTTCTCATTGGTTTGAATGCTTTTTTGAGCAAATGCTTTATCTGCCAATGCAGCAAGCCCAGCATAAGCAGCCAAATAATTAATATTATCAAGTCCTATAAAATTTTGTAAATCTTTGATCACTTGAGGATCAGCAATGCCATAACCTATCCTCAAGCCTGCTAAACCATAAATTTTAGAAAAAGTCCGAGTTACTAGAATATTTTTTCTTCCCTCTTTGATATATTTCAAACCGCTTTTAAAATCTGCTCCGGCATATTCTGCATATGCCTCATCAAAAATAAATAAAATATCTTTAGATGAAGCATTAACCCAATTTTCAATCTGTTGCGCCGAAGCAATTGTGCCGGTAGGATTATTGGGGTTACAAATATAAACGATGGAAATACCTTTGAAATTTTGTGCCTTTTTTTGCATCGCAGGAATATCTAATTGCATTTTCGAATTCACTGGAACTTTAATAATTGAAGCACCCGTAGGCTTTCCATAAAGTTCAGCATACTCAAATGTAGGATCTCCTACAATAATTTGAACAGATTTTTTTGCAAGTCGAGCTTGATTGACAAAGGCATAAACAGCTGCCTGGATAACTTCAGATGATCCATTCCCTAAAATCACATTGTCAATTTTAAAATCAAGATTTTTTCCGATATTTTCTGCCAAATGTGTTCGAGCCGAATTTTTATCATAACCCAAATATTCAGATGCATTATTCAAATTGTCCAAAATAGCCTGCTTGGTATTTTGAGACATTCCTAAGGGGTTTTCATTATTCATTAATCTTATAGGCAAAGATCCTTTAGGGGATATCTTTGGCGCTTCTTTGGCTTGAAGCATTGGAGAAAGCCCACTCAATAATAACGACCCCCACACAGCTGCAGCAGAAGTTTTAAGCAAATTGCGACGACTTTGAACGAATTCTTGTGTTTTTGATGTCATAATATATCCTTTATGTAATTTATATACTATTTAATATACTTTTAATTCCAAAATATCATCAATAAAAATAATTTTAATCTATAAATATTTGACTGATGTTAATAAAAGTAACAAATAGCTGAAAAATAAAATATTTATAAGCAAGATTTTTTTCAAGTCTTAATACCAAAATCAAAATAATTATCTTCAAAGGCTGCTAAAGGAACATCAAAAATTTTACTCAAATAATCTATTTTTAAAACTTCGCTCATATTCCCGTAAATATGCTTAGGAATATGCTTTTCGCGATAAAGCAAAAGACATTTTTGAGAAATTTTGAAAGCGTGATTAATATAATGCGTGTTTAACAAAACGCTCACACCTTTTGAGGAAAGTTTTTTGAGCAAATCCAAAATTACAAGCTGATTTTTCATATCCAAATTAGATTCAGGCTCATCAAGCACTAAAAGTAAGGGATCACTCACTAATGCACGTGCAAATAAAACCATCTGCAGTTCCCCGCCGCTTAAAAGATGACAATAGGAATGGGCTAAATGCAAGATACCCAAATCCTCCAATGTTTCCATTGCTTTATTCAGATGTTGTTTTTTTGGGCGAAATTGCAATATCGGATTACAACCAAGCAATACCATATCCACAACTTTTATACCCATATGCATATTTTTAGCCTGAGGAACATAAGAAACTTTTTTCCAAAAATCACGCATTGAAACAATATTTTGTCCAAAAAGCAAGCTTTCACCATTGCTCCATTCCAAAAACCCCATACAACATTTTAAAAACGTCGTTTTGCCAATTCCGTTGCAACCCAATACACAAAGTATCTCCCCCGCATTTAAATCAAGATTGAGATCCTCTAAAATTCTTTTGTTTTTTCGATAAAAGCCTCCATTTCTCACGCTAAATAAACTCACAATCTTATTCCTTTATTATTTTTGAGAATATAAATAAACAAAGGGGCTCCAAAAAGCGCACTCAAAATTGAAACAGGAATTTCATCTGTGCTGATACTCCTAGAAAGCGTGTCTAAAAAAACCATAAAAATTGCCCCAAAAGCAAGGCTCAATGGGATGACTTCAGCATTATCACTTCCCCGAAGCAAGCGAGCCATATGAGGAATGAGAAGCCCCACCCACCCAATCAACCCACACATTGAAACAACAAAGACAACTACTAATGTACTTGAGCAAATAAAAAGCGTCCGATAAAACCTTAATCTTATCCCCAAACTCCTAGCTTCATCATCATCAAGAGCAAGAATATTAAGCTTCCATCTAAAAAGATAAATAATAACACAACCCATAGCAATCCCTATAATTCCCAAATAAATCTCATCAAACCCACTTACTTGCAGAGAACCCAAAAGCCAATACGTAATCGCAGGCAAAACATCTTGAGGATCAGCGATATATTTTATCAAGGATAAAAAGCTTTGAAAAAGCGCTGAAACTATGATGCCTCCAAGTACAAGCATAATTGTTCCATACTCCTGACTCCCTTTGGCAATAAGAGCCACAACGCCAAGGGCAAGAAAACCAAACCCCAAAGAAATGGCAATCATCCCCATTTTTCCTAATCCTAAAACCAATCCTAAAATCGCTCCAAAAGACGCTCCGCTACTGACCCCTAAAATATCAGGTGTGGCAAGGGGATTTTTAAACACACTCTGAAAACTTGCTCCGCTTGCTGCCAAACCCATCCCGACAAAAATTTCCAACACAATTCTTGGCAATCTGAGGCTTAAAATAATTTGGGCATTTCTATTTTGCTCACAAATCCCTTCTTGAAACCAAGATAAAAAAACACAACCGATTTGCCTCCAACCCATCTCATATCTTCCTATCCATAATGCAACCACACAAAACACCAAAAGCAAAAACCACAAAAGAATTGTTTTCATTAATCATCCTCAATATTTATAAGCATATTTGAGTATGAAATTTCTGCCTGGCTCTACAAGTGGGTTTCCCACTAAATCATTGGGATATTTCAAATTTTCAATCGTAACGGGATTTCTTCCTACAGCATTAAAAAGATTTTCTACACCGATGATAACTTGCATATCTTTGAAACTTTCAGAAAATCTTTCCAAATCCCACCCAATATAAATATCGCTCATTGCATAAGATTTGGTTGGACGTTCTTGAGCAGGATCAATACGCGATTTTGATTTGCCTAAATAAGCACGTTCAACGATTTTAAAGAACCAATTTGAGGCATTATATTCCAATGATATCCTGCCATAAAGCGGGGCGATGTATTTATAAGGTCTGTTATGAGTAACATCTTGTCCATAGGTATAAGTAAGGCTGTATGAGAACTGCAAATGATTGTCTAAAAACATATGCCTACCTCCAAGTTCTGCACCTGCAATATAAACTTTTCCAATATTTTCATACCTGTTGGGAGTGCCAAGCTGAGTAGTGGTTGTCGTGATAAGATCTGTATAATAAGTAAAATACCCCGTAAGTGAAACCCAATGATTAAGACTATGTGCTCGAAAACTGATTTCTGCAGTATCAGAATATTCAGGCTTTAATGCAGGGTTAGGGATAGTCTCTAAAGCCAGATTTCCTGCAACGCTTGAATTCATTCTCGATCCTGCACCACTCACACGAAAATTATGACTAAGATTAATGGCATTGCTAAAAAATTCATTGAAAAAATATACCGACCCAAGTGCGCCTGTAAGTGCTCCGTCATTGATAAAGCCATTTTCATCTAATATTTTTGAAATTTGGGGCACTTCAGTCGAAAAATGGGGTTCTTTAGAAATCGTTGTCAAAACATAATCGCCACGAACAGAAGCAGAAAATATCCAAGATTCCATCACTATCCAATCATCCTTGACAAATATCCCAATGTCTGTAAAAGTAGAAGGTCGATAAAGGGTTTTTATCACATTTTTCGGGATGGCTTTTTGAGGTTTATAAACTTTTACTTGAGGACCCAATTCAGTATAAAAATCAATCCCGTAAGCAACAGAATGACTCCCCATTTTTTTGTCGGCGATAAATCTGCCCCCCAATATATAGCTATTAATAACGGGCTGAAGCGTTCCTGTAATATCATTGTAAATATCCGTATCATATTTTCTTACATACAGATAAGATTCCAACTTATCAGCAAACGAAAAATCATAACCCTCCAACCCAATGCGTAAATAATATTCTGTAAGCGGATCTTCACGAATGTTTGTATAAGGATACCCCGGAGCCGCCCCTAAACCACCGGCTCGTCTTGATATGACATTCTCATATCTCCCTTGTGCATAAAATCTCATTGATTTAGAATTTGTATAGCCAATGTTAAAATCCCCACCATAAGTTTGAAAACTGCTATTTTTAGCTATTCCAATCGGCGTAAGATAATCTTTGCCTCCTTTGGCATTGCCCCCTATCAAAATATCCCAACCATCGCCCCCACCAACAATCTCAGCTCTCCCACCAACATAACTATTGACACTAGCAAAATCTAAAGCCCTGATTTTAGGCATTAGGCTAAAAGGAGTATGGATATCGCCGTAAAAGCGACGACTTCTAAGATTGATAATGCCATTCATTGCATCTGAACCCCATAGAGAAGAAGCCGGTCCGCGAATCACTTCAATGTTCTCAATAGAATTAGGATCAAAGGTATTGAATTCCAAAGTATTTCGCCCCTTAATGCGCACACCATCAAGCAAAACTACCGATCGGCTATCATTGGAGTTCATTCCCCGCACACTCATCTGTCCATTGATTCCTCCAGATCGAGAATACGCTAAACCAGGAACTTCTTCCAATAAACTTTGAATCCCCCCTGTGCTGACATTTTGCAAAATTTGTTTTTCAGAAATAATACTAATACTTTTGCTTTGTTCCTCCAATGGGAGTTCAGACATACTTGCCTGTGTGACTATTTTTTCAAGTCGATAAATTTTTCCATTGTCTTGATTATTTTGATCAATATTCTCTTGTGCTAAAACAATCATAGAAATGAAAATAATAAAATAAATAGCCTTCATATTTCTCTATCCTTATTTAAGATTGTGATTTTTATTAATTAAGATTTAAAAAAATAAAAATAATATTTTAAAATTTCTTAAATAAATATAAAAATAATAATTAATATTATTTTAATTATCTATATTATAGAATTTTGCTGATTTTAAAAAATATCTATCAATTATTAATAAAACTTTGGAGACAAAATGCTAGAAAAATTATCTATTGCTTATTTGGATTCTCAAGGCTGTGAAAAAACTGGTCTTTACAATCATTTCTTATATGCAGAACATCTAGAATACTTTGATATTTACACACGGCTCAAAAAAGGGGATTTAAAAGATTTTAAAGTTGCAATTATCCCGACAAATATTGATGAAATCCATCTTTCAAAAAATCAATCTGAGATTAAAACATTTCTTTCTGATTCAAAGATTCTCATTTCTTTTGCCCAAAATTTTTTGCCTTGGTTGCCTGGAAATAATCTCTATAATCCAAGCGAAGTCCCCATCAAAGATAGAGTTATTAAAATTTGCACACATCAAATTTTTGAAGGCGTGAATGAATATGATCTAAACTATAGGCGCGGTGTTAAGGGGTTTTTTAACAGAGGATATTTTAACCCACCTCCAAATGCTCAAATCATTCTCAAAGATAATCAAGATCAATGTGTCGCCTACATTGATCGCACTTCAAGTAAAGGGGTTATTTTAAGCACTGCAGGAGCAGATTTATTGGGTTATGGTATTTTTGACACAAATACAGCTCGCAGAATGGGTATAGGTCTCTTAAAATGGATAACAGAAGAAATGAAACAGCTCAAAGGATAAAAATGAAATTGAAAAATGCGATTATAACAGGTGGAAGTTGTTACCATCAAAAATTTTTTACTAATAAAAATGCTAAATATGCAAATTTTTTTAGCAAACGCATTTATTTGCCTGAATTAAAAAATTGCAATCTTTTGGAATTTGATTATATTTTGATTGCCTCAAGATGTAACCAAGATTTTTTATTAGAAAATAAACATAAACTTCAAAACTATCTTGAAAAAGGTGGAAATTTAGTGCTTTTTGGTGAAATGCCAAAGACCTATATAGATGGAATAAGATGGCGAGATTATCCTACAAATTTCTGGTGGTGGGTAATCCCAAATGCTGATCTACCTCTTTATGCCCCAAACCCTTCACATATGTTATTCAATAAAATCTCTATTGATGATGCTAAATGGCATTATCACGGAGTATTCTATCCAAACGATGGTTGTGAAAATATCTTGGTGAATGAATTGGGTGAAAGCATCATTTATAAAGACAGCGTCAGTTTTGAGGGAAATCTTTATGTTACTTCGCTTGATCCAGATTTTCATTTTGGGTTTGGCTTTATGCCAAAAACGGAATTTTTCTTCGACAAATTTATGGAATGGATACACGAAGATATTTTACTTTCAAATCAAAGAGTTTGCAAATGAAATTTTTTGCTCTATTATTGATTTATGTAAATCTATCTATCGGATTAAGTCTCAAGGATTCTTTGGGAAAGACTATAGAAATTCCAAATAAAATAGAAAGAATTGCCGTTGTCGGAGGGATGTGGCCCCTACCTTCTATTATTATCTTACTAGATTCCAAGACAAACAGATTATCTCAGATACCAAAAGCGAGTTTAAACGCACTTAAAGAATCTGTTCTTTATGATTTTTATCCTGAGATTTTGAAAATCCATAGCGGTAATACTGAAAATATTGAAGAAATTTTAAAACTCAACCCCGATCTAGCTTTTTGTCATCAAGCTAACAGAAAACTTTGTGATTCCTTGAATAAGATTGGAATTCCTACCATCACCCTAAGTGTAAATATCGATAATTATAACTACAAGCTTACTCTAAAAAATTGGCTCGAAATTATCGGTAAAGTTTTAGACAAAGAAAATTTAGCACAAAAAATTATAGACAAAAATGAAAAAGTACAAATGTCCATTCAAAATAAACTCAAGGTAGCCAAACAAAAACCTAAAGCTTTAATACTGCATCGATATACAGAAAATGAGATCGTTGCTGATGGGCTTTTTGCTAATTATTTATTAGAAGCTTCGGGAGCACAAAACATATTTCCAAATTTTGTCGGGAGTAAAAAAGTAAGCTTGGAAGAAATTTATTCTCTCAATCCTGATATCATCTACATCACCAATTTCACTTCTGCAATGCCTCAAGATTTATTGAATTCTAAACTTTGGGAAGGAATCAATGCTATTAAAAACAAGCACGTGTATAAAATTCCACTAGGAACTTACCGATGGTTTGCCCCTTCAGCAGAATTTTCAATCTTTTTAATGTGGCTTTCCAAACACAATCATCCTGAGATTTTTTCTTCGATAAATATAGAAAAAGAATTAAAAGAACATTTTAAAGAGTTCTATAATATAGACTTGAAAGAAACCCAAATGCAAAAAATTTTACATCCAAGTAGAAAAGCAGGGATATTGCGATAATGCTTCTATACCCCACCCTTTAAATCAAAAACAAAGCAAGAAGAACCAAAGAACCAAAGATCAACAATCCCGCCCAATAAACTAATAAACTAATAAACTAATAAACTAATAAACTAATAAGATAATAAGATAATAAGA
>NZ_MLAQ01000016.1 GCF_002272895.1 Helicobacter sp. 12S02232-10 | reverse complement strand
ATAAAGGATAGTGTGATGTTAAAAGATACAATCAAATCAGTTTTAGAGTTTAATGTCTGGATTGGAATGTTTTTTTATGATATTGGAAGAGCAATTCAAGGTAGTGATGATTTTTATTCTAATGTTGTTTAAGAAGTCAATCCATCAGAACAACTGCTTTGCATCGGAATAGGATTTGTTTATATTATAATATTCTTGCTTGATTTTTAAGCGGGTATAAAATATATAAAGGATACTTAATGTCAGAAGATATAGGAAAATTAGTTTTAAGATTAAATATTGGAATTCTGATGCTTTTTCACGGATTCTATAAAGTCATTTATGGAATTGATGGTGTCAAAGGAATGATGGAGGGGATGGGTTTTCCAAGTTTTTTTGGCTATGGAGTTTATTTGGGTGAGATTTTGGCTCCGATTATGTTGATTTTAGGTTTTCGTGTGAAATTAGCTTCAGTTTTGATTATTTTGACTATGTTGATGGCTATTTTTGTAGTGACTTCAGGAGATATTTTTGGTATCAATCAAACCGGAGGTTGGATAATAGAGCTTCAGGGACTTTATTTATTTGGGGCTTTGAGTATTTTATTTTTGGGTAGCGGGCGCTTTGCCTTTGATATCAAAAAGGGAAAATAATTTCATTAGAGAGAGGAATCTCTCTAAAACTCAGAGAGCAAGGTGACTGAGTTTTTTAAAATCTTCTAGTGTTTTGAATACTTTTTTGCTTTTCAGTATTTCTTTTGTTTGCCAATAACCTTCGGCTATGGAGTCTGCAAAGCCATATAGATAGAGTCCTGCTCCAGTATTGAGACATACTAAATCGCTTTTTACTGAAGGGGTATTGTTGAAGATATCTAATGTAATTTCTTTGTTTGTAAAACTATCCCCACCTCTAAGCATTGAATGTCTTGCATAATCAAGCCCGACTTCTATAGGTGTGAAATCATAACTCCATATTTTTCCATCTTGAAGCTCTGTGATTTTGGTTGGTGCGCATAGTGAAATTTCATCATACTCATCAAATCCACTCACAACTAAAGCGCGCTTAATGCCCAATATATTTAAGGCTTCAGCCATTTTTTCGGTGTAGTTTTTGTTGAAAACCCCTATGAGTTGGTGTGTGACTGCAGCAGGATTTGCCAAAGGACCGATGAGATTGAAGGCGGTTTTAAATCCTAGAGATTTTCTTGCACTGCTTGCAAAACGAAGCGCAGAATGGAATTTTAATGCGTGTAAAAAAGTAATTCCAAGCTCTTTGTAACAATGGATACAAGTTGAAACACTCATATTAACGTTGATTCCAAGCTGTTCCAAAAGGTCGGCAGAACCTGATTTGCTTGTAATGGCACCATTTCCGTGTTTGATGACTTTTACGCCTGCAGTTGCAAGTAGAAGCGAAGAGGTTGTTGAAACATTAAAAGTCTTATTGGGGCTTCCTCCTGTTCCTACAATATCCAAACGCTTTTCGCCTGATAAGGGGAGTGGAAAAGAAACCGCCTTTTTTTTCAAAACGCTTGCAAATCCGGCTAATTCTTCTGCGCTCACGCCTTTGATTTCCATAGAGGTAAATAATGAGCCGATTTGTGCATCACTCATATTTCCTTCGGTGAGTTCGTCCATAATGTCATAAGCTTCTTGAAACTCTAAATTTGAGAGACTTAGGGCTTTTTTGAGGTAGGTTTTAATGGGAATGCTTTCTCTGCGGTAATGCAAAAAATTCAAAATCATTTTTTCACCCTCTTTTGTACCGATGGATTCAGGGTGAAATTGCAGTCCGATTAATTGGTAATTTTTATGTTCAACAGCCATTACCTCATCATCAAGAGCAAAAGCTGTGATTTCAAAAAAATCAGGAATGTCTTGGGCTTTGGCTGCGAGGGAATGGTAGCGTACAACGGGCGTGTCTGGGGAGATATTTCTAAACACGCCTTGAGCATTGTGTTTGAGCGGTTCTATCTTTCCGTGTATGATTTTTTTGGCATTCACAATTGGAACTCCAAATGCTGCAAGTATGGCTTGATGTCCAAGACAAATCCCTAATATGGGATAGATGCCTTTGAGTTCTTGAACGATTTGGATGGATATGCCTGCTTCTTTTGGTGTTTTTGGACCTGGACCGATAACGATATATTGAGGATTGAGGGCTTTGATTGTTTCAATGTCGATTTTATCGCTTCTAGCAACCTTAATGGGATGATTGAATTTGGAAAAGACTTGGTAGAGATTATAAGTGAAAGAATCGTAATTATCAATAAGTAAAATCATCGCCTTTCCTTAAGAATGTTTTTGAGTGATGGCTTCAACAAGAGCAAGCATTTTATTTTGAGTCTCAATATATTCGCTTTGTGGGTCTGAATCATAAACGATTCCTGCTCCTGCTTGCAGATAATAGATCCCATTTTGATACACGGCAGTTCTAATGATGATTGCACTATCAAGATTGCCGTTTTTGTCAAAATACCCTATCAGACCCGAATAAATACCGCGTTTATGGGGTTCAAGGGCATTGATGGTTTTGATGGCTTGAATTTTTGGAGCGCCACTGATGGTACCGGCAGGAAAGGTCGCATAAATAGCATCTTTGGAAGTATATCTCTCTTTGTCAAGCTTCCCTTTGACTTCAGAGACAATATGCATTACTTTTGAATATTTTTCAATCGCTCTGAATTGAGTGACCTCTACGCTACCTGCGATAGCGACCTTTCCTATATCGTTTCTTCCTAAATCTACAAGCATCAAATGTTCAGCGTTTTCTTTTTCATCATTTAAAAGCTCTTTTTGAATGTTTAGATCTTTTGCGGGTGTGTCTCCTCTTTTGCGGGTACCTGCTATTGGGCGAAGCGTAAGAGTAGAATCTTGGCATTTGATCATCACTTCAGGGGAAGCGCCTAAAATCTTAAAATTTTCAAAATCAAAATAGAACATATATGGGCTAGGATTTTTATGTCTTAAATTGCGATAGGCTTCTAAAGGAGGCAGATCGGTTTTGATTTGCATACTTTGAGAGGGGACACATTGGAGTAGATTGCCTTTGTAGATCTCTTCTTGAATGTATTTGACTGCTTGCGTGTAATAATCTTGTTTGTCTTCAGAAATGATTTGGGCGGGATAGGTTTTTTCAGAAGGAAAGCCTAGAGTGATTTCTTGGAGTTTTTTTTCGATATGCTTGATATTGGTTTCAAGATTAAAGTTTGCATTTTCTTTAGCATAGCTAATGCTTACAATATAGGCTTCATCATAAAGATGATCAAAGATTAGAAAATCTCTTCCGAAGATAAAGGCGCAATCATAGGCATCAATGATTTTGGGTTTATCAAATGTGATGTCTTCTATTTCTTCAAAAAATTCATAGCCCAAATAGCCCATTCCTCCCAAAGGAAGGGGGATATTCTGAAGGGTTTGGGGTTTTTGAGGAGAGAGATCTCTAAAAAATTCCAACCAATCCAAAAATTTTTTATTTGCATCTATCGAACTTAGGCAAAGTTCAAAGTCTTGGGCTTTGAGGTAATATTGCCCTTTTTCTTTGATGATTAAAAATGCACTTGTGAGCATCATTAAAGAATATCTTTCTTTTCCTGTTTCTTGATAGGCTGATTCCAAAAGAACTCTTGCTGAGATGTTTTCAAGTACCATTAAGGGTGTAAAACTATCAGATATTATCTTTTTGAATGCGATTTGGGACGGAAGGTTTGAGTCAAAATCAAACATACAAATCTCCGATTGAACAATTTTTATTTATTAGATTATACATTAAAAATATTATTTATTGTTTATAGGAACTCCCTGTATTTCGAAAATTAAGAAATGATTGCATATGCAACTATTAAAATTTTTGTGCTATACTTCGCACTCGCATTGTGATGATACATTTGAATTTATAAATTTTTATACCGCTAATGTTTAGGAGAATAAATGAGATATTTAGGTTTGCTTATATTGGCTTTTTTGCCTATGTGGAGCTTGTTTGCAAACGATTTGGATGCCAAAAAAGATACGGCAGGACTGATGGATTTGAGTATTGGAAGCAATGGAGATGATCCAAGTATCTCTTCAGAAATGGAAAAATTTAGAAAAAGCGTTAAGGCTTCCATCGGATTAGCAGAACTTTTAAAAGGAGCGGATACAAACTATTCACTCCAATCAAAAGCTTTGAGTGTGCAACAGGCAAAAAAGAATCATACGATTGCTCAAGCAACTTTTTTGCCTACTTTGAATTTGGATTACACCTTTCAAAATAACAATAGAGATACCCAGCAGTTTAAAAACTATAACACCCAAATTGCAAATGCAAAATTTAATTTGGATGTGTTTAATGGATTTAATACTATCAATACCGTCAAGGAAAAATCCGCCACTTATCGCTCTAGCATAGCGGATATGGAATACACTAGACAAAATATTTATCTTCAAGTTATCCAACAGTATTATCAATATTTTGACAATGTTTCCCAGCTTGTTTCGCTTCAAAGAAAGCTTGAACAGATCAATTCAGATATCCAAAGGGTGTCAAAACTCTATAATCAAGGTCTGACGACTATTGATGATTTGGAATCTTTAAAGGCACAAGGCTCTTTGAGTGAATATCAAATTTCTGACATCAAACTTTCTATCGAACAAAATAAATTGATGCTTGAATATCTGACAAATATCGATTTTGAAGCACTTAAAAGAAATGAAATCGGTAGTCCGGTTTATGAGATCAAAGAGCGTCAGGATTTGACTTCTTTAAAAGAACAGATTAGAGCGCAGGTTTATCAAAATAAGCAGCTGAATTTTTATCCCACAGTTTCGGTATTTGATACTTGGACTTACAATATTCAAAAGCCTGCTTATGCCTATTCGGGACTTGGACAACTCTATCCGACCCAACAAAATGTGATGGGCGTTACCGTAACTTTAAAAGTTTTTGACGATATTGGATTAGGCTTGCAAAAGCAGTATCTTAAACTCGGGCAGATGGCGAATGAAAAAAACTTGCTCTATAAGGAATTGGAGCAAAAAAAAGACGAAAAGCTTTATAGAAAATCTTTGGAAATTGCAAAAGCCAAGATTGCCTCTTCTGAAGCAAGTCTCAAATCAGCAACCATTTCTTATCAAAACATTAAGAAAAAATATGATGCTCAGTTGGTAAATTTTACGGATTATCTGCAAGCTTTGAGTACAAAATTTGATGCGGAAGCGACTTATAATCAAAGTTTAAACAACTATGAATTGCAAAAAGCCAATTATATTTTTTATAGTGGTCAAAAAATACAGGATTATATAAAATAAGGAGAATAACTTTAATGAAAGCAAAATTTTTAATAGCAGCTCTGTTAAGCGTGTCTTTGTTGTGGGGTGAGGATATATATGCGATTTTTAATGTAGAGGCTGTTCAAGATTCGAATTTGACACTAGACACATCTGGGATCATATCAGAATTGCTTGTTGATGTTGATAGTGTTGTGAAAAAGGGAGATAAGCTTTTGTCTTTGTCAAATAAAGATAAGATTGCTCAGGCAGATTCCATTAAACAGCAGTATCTTTTTGCCAAAAAGCAATACGAAAGATACAGCAAAACCGGTGGGGCGATAGACAAAAACACATTGGACAAATATTATTTTGATTATAAAAAACTTGAAGCTGATTATGCTTACTATGTTTCTTTACTTGATAAAAGTATTTTGAAAGCTCCTTTTGATGGGGTGATTGCAAGTAGAAATATCAATCTTGGAGATGGCGTTATGGCAAATAGCACGACGCTTTTCAGGCTTGTGAGCCATCAGAAAAAAATTGTTTTGCAATTTGATTCTAAATATATTGATAAAGTAAAAGTTGGAGATGAATACGCTTATTCTATTGATGGGAGCGGGGAGCAAAAGATTGTGAAAATCACAAAGATTTATCCCACCGTTGATGATACGACAAGAAAAGTGAGCGCTGAAGCAATTGCTGGAGATGATATGGCACCCGGTATTTTTGGCGATGGTTATATAAGGATTAAATAATGTATAAATTTGCTATAACTCGTCCAATCACGACGTTGATGTTTGCTTTGGCAATCGTCTTTTTTGGAGTACTGGGTTTGAAGAAAATCCCAACAGCTCTTTTTCCTGATATTGACTTTCCTATTATTATGGTTAGTACGACTTATCCAGGAGCAAGTGCAGATGTCATTGAAAGCAAGGTAACCGATAAGATTGAAGAAGCGGTTATGGGGATTGATGGGATTAAAAAGGTAACTTCAAATAGTGCTAGAAACATCAGTTTGGTTATCATTGAGTTTCAGTTGGAAAAGCCTATTGATGAAGCGATGAATGACGTTATCAATAAAGTTTCCTCCGTAAAATTTGATGATCCTAACATCAATCAGCCCTCTATGGATAAGTTTGACACGAATGGGCAAGCGATCATCTCTTTGTTTTTAAGCAGTGATAAAATTCCTGTCCCGCAGTTAATGAGGCATTCTGAAAATATTGTCAAGCCAATGCTTCAGAAAATCTATGGGGTTGGAGGGGTACAGCTCAATGGTTATCGAGAAAGACAAATCAGGATTTATGCTGATCCGACTTTGATGAACAAATATGGGATTACCTATACCGATCTTTGGAATACTCTTGGAAGCGAAAATCTTGAAGTTGATGGGGGGAGGATTGTAAATGATACCAAAGACTTTTCAATCCTTACAGATGCTAATAGTTATAAAATAGAAGAAGTCGCTAATATTCGAGTTGCCAGTAATGTCAAGCTTAGTGATATTGCTGTTATTGAAGATGGTATTCAAGAAGATACTACATATGCAGCATTTGGAGATAAACCCGGTGTTATTTTTGAGGTTCAGAAAATATCGGGAGCCAATGAAGTTGAGATTGCTGATGGGGTTTATGAAGCTCTTCCAGCGATCAAAGCAGTCAGTCCAGGCTATGAAGTCAAGACCTTTTTGGATACTACAGAGTATATCCGCTCTTCAATCAAGGATATCGAGTTTGACTTGATACTTGGTGGGGTTTTGGCAGTTTCGGTGGTCTTTTTATTTTTGAGGAATTTTACCATCACTTTGGTTTCTGCTATTAGTATCCCAGTTTCTGTGATGGGAACTTTTGCACTTGTTCAGATGATGGGATTTTCTTTAAATATGCTGACGATGGTGGCTCTTACACTTTCTATTGGGATTATCATTGATGATGCGATTGTTGTTATTGAAAATATTCATAAGAAGCTTGAGGCTGGAATGACCAAACGTGAAGCTGCTTATGAGGGTGTGAGAGAGATCGGTTTTGCGATTATTGCAATTTCAGCGATGTTGCTTTCAGTTTTTATACCTGTAGGAAATATGACTGGGATTGTGGGCAGGTTTTTTCAGAGTTTTGGTATCACAGTAGCCCTTGCGATTGCAATTTCTTATATTGTAGTCATTACGATTATCCCGATGGTAAGCTCATTGATTGTTAGTCCAAAACAATCTAAGTTTTATCATTGGAGCGAACCCTTTTTTAGAGGAATGGAAAGCGTTTATGTCAAGATATTGAAATTTGTTTTGAATAACAAAATCATTATTGTGGTTTTAGTTACTGCGATTTTTATCGGTTCTTTGGTAGTTGCGGGGAGATTGGGTTCAGATTTTATGCTTAAAGAGGACAGGAGTCAGTTTTATGTATGGATCCAAACTAAGCCAGGCATCAGTATTTATGATATGCAAAGAAGAACGGTGGATTTTCAAAAAGAGATTGAAAAACGTCCTGATGTTGATTTTACAACCGTTCAAGTGGGGTATGGAAAGATACAAAGCGTATTTAAATCTAAAATTTATGTGAAGCTCAAGCCTGAAAAAGAAAGAAAAAAGGGTCAGTTTGAGATTATGAATGAAGTTCGCCAGACTCTCAATGCGATGCCTGAAGCAAAAATTATGACCGCAATTATTCCTTCTGAAGTACCATTGATTGGTGGAGGAGACAATTCGCCGTTTCAGGTTTATGTTTATGCCCCTTCTCAGGCTTTAGTTGATGAGAGTGTCAAGAAGTTGCATAACTTTTTAATGGAAAGTCCTGAACTTAAAGGGAAGTTTGAGAATTACCATACAAGTACTTCTGATATGCAACCTCAGTATAAATTGACCGTTTTGAGACAGAATGCCAATAAATACGGTGTCACTGCCCAAGCAATCGGGCAAGTTGTGAATGCTGCATTTTCAGGGGAGAATCAGGCTGCATATTTTAAGGAAAATGGAAAAGAATATTACATTACCATTAGGGTTCCAGATAATAAAAGAGTATCTGTGGATGATATTAAACGCTTGCAGATCAAGAACAAAAATGGTAAATTGATGTTTTTAGATGGTTTGGTTGAGATTAAAGAAGACATCACGCCCTCAAATATCACACGATATGACAGACAGCGAAGCGTAACTGTGTATGGTCAGCCTGTGAAAGATTCGGGCATTTCTTTGGGTGATTTGCTAAAAATCGTTACCGATCGATCTTCTGAGTGGCTTTCTCCGGGGGCAAGCATTGCTTTTGGAGGAGATGCTGATAACCTTGCAGAAACAGGACAGGCTTTTGGTGTAGCAGTAGCAACGGCTTTTGTGTTGATTTATTTGATTCTTGCAGCACTTTATGAATCGCTTTTGGAGCCTTTAATTATTATGATTACAATGCCTTTGAGTTTTTCAGGAGCATTTTTTGCACTTGGTTTTGTAGGTCAGCCTTTGAGTATGTTTTCAATGATGGGTTTGATACTGCTGATAGGAATGGTGGGCAAGAATGCTACCTTATTGATTGATATTGCCAATGATAAGCGTAAGGAGGGGCATAATATTTATGATGCGATTATTCTTGCAGGGGAGTCTAGGCTCCGACCTATTTTGATGACGACCATAGCAATGGTGTTTGGTATGCTCCCGCTTGCTATAGCAACCGGTGATGGTTCGGCAATGAAATCGCCCATCGGGATTGCAATGAGTGGGGGCTTACTTGTGTCGATGTTTTTAAGTTTGTTGATCGTTCCTGTTTTTTATCGTTTGCTTGCCCCTATAGATGACCGTATCAAGAAATTTTACAAACCTAAAGAGGGCGATAAGTTTTGATTTTAAAGCTTTAGCCTTTCTTTTTGGCAATATGGGGTATAATAGTCAAAATAAATTTATAATTAGTGGAAAAAAATGAGAATAGCTATTTTTTTATGTTTGTTGCTGTTGGGTTTGAATGCTTCAGAACTTTATAAGAATCAGATATTTATCGGGGGAGCATTAGGAGTGGCAGATATTTCAAAAATCTTGAACGGCAAACGGGATGTTGCAAATTCTTATAAAGCTTTTGTTTGGGGAGCTAGAGGCGGTTATCAATTTACATTCATTAAATATCTTGGCATCAGAACTTATTTGGATTATCTGATGGCTATTAAACCTTCAGGGCTTGATACAATTACTTCTTCGGTATTGAGCTTGAATGCAGATTTGTTAGTGAATGTTTTACATATTAAGGATAATACTTTTGGCATTTATGGAGGGATTGGTTTTGGGTATTTTCAACACGCTAATGTTGTGAAAGTGACACCCGAAGATAAGGCACTTGTATATGGGAGTAGTGGGATTTTAAATTTTGGTTTAGGGGCAACATTTCAAGAGAATCATCGGGTTGAGATCGGGATAAAAATTCCCTTTAGCAAAATAGCCTCTAGTTCTGGAGTTTCTTATGAGGATACTTATGCAAGCGCTTCTTATTCTTATTTATTTTGATTAAAAATACAAATCCCGATATATTTCACTTCACCCTTATAAAGAATATTTTTATCTTTAAAACTTAGTGTCAGTTGTTCTTGGCTTGGAGGCATCAGAATGGCTTTTTTGGATATGCCATAATACATAGAGGCGATCGCAAAAACTGCAGCCATTCCTGTTCCACAGGCCAATGTGATATCTTCCACACCTCTTTCATAGGTGCTGAGTGAAATGAAACCATTCTCTTGGATAAAAGCAATATTGACATTAGCGTTATAATTTTGACGGAGTTGGGTGAGAATGGGATTTTTTGAATAAGGGATTTTTGATTCTTCTTTGACAAAATGTACTAAATGGGGAACGCCTGTATCAATCAAATACCAATCTCCATTATATTCTTGGATATTCAAATGGATTTTTTTCAGTGATTTATATGATCCCAAATTGCTTTCGACGACATTGTCTTTTACCTTAACTTGAATTTCTCCTGCTTGGGTCAAAAAACTATGATTAGCAGGTGCAAATCCTTGATGATAAGCATAGTGAGCAACACATCTGCTGGCATTACCGCACATTGTTGCTTCGCTCCCATCAGAGTTATAGAATTCCCATTCATAAGGGTATTTTGAGTGGGGTAAAAGTACTGCAAGTCCGTCGGCTCCTATGCCATAATGTCTATCGCAAACTTTTTTTGCGAATTCAGATCGTTTTTGATGTTTGAAAGTGTGAAAAATAAGGAAGTCATTACCACTTCCACAATATTTGTGCAAGACCATTCTTTTCCTTTGTATGCGCTGATTTCGTGATTTTATCATTTTGTTTAAAGAAATGCGGCGAAATTTTTAATTCGGGAAATAAAAATAAGATATTTTGTTATAATCGGCGCTCAAACTCAAACTAAAGGAATTATTATGAAAGAAATTTTAAGATTGCACGCTAAATACAACCAAGTTGCTAATACACAGATGATAGAATGTCTTAAAGGACTCCCTCAAGCTGATTTTAATAAAGATATGGGGCTTTATTTCAAATCTATAGCAGGCGTTTTTGAGCATATTTTGGCAGTAGATGCACTGATTTTTGGAAATATGTTTGTCAATTATAGTGCAAAAAAGTTGGATGCAAGTTCTATCGTGAGAATTGCTGAGTCGGATACAAAAGTTACTCAAGAAGTGAAATCAAGTATGAAAAATCTTTTTGAAGCAAGACAAAAGGTTGATAATTTTATGATCGAATTGGTTGAAAATGTTAATGATTTTTCTAAAATCGAAACTCTTGAATTTCCAGGCGTGAAATTTGAAAAGCCTATTTATCATTTTCTTATCTCTATTTTCACTCACAGTACCCATCATAGAGGTCAGATTGCTGCAGCTCTTGATATGCTTGGTGTTGCAAATGATTTTAATGGGATGATGGGGGTATAAAACCGCACAATGCGTCCCATTTATTTTTTTTGGATCGTTTTTGCCATCAGTCTTTATTGGATAGGGTATTTATATCAAGATTTTCTGATGAATCTCTTGATTGCAGGTCTTTTGTGTGTAGCGACTTTTTGGCTCAAAGATTTTTTTGATCGCTATGTCAAATTGAATGTTTTGAGTTCATTTTTATGTGTCGGGGTTCTTTTGGCTTTTTTGATTGTGCCACTTTATTTCGTGGGGCATAAGAGCCTTAAATTTATTCTTGACTTAGATATGGAGACTTTTTCTTTTTTTCTAGAGAAAAGCAAGACTTCAGTTTCAAGGGCATTGGAATACTTTCCTGCGCTAAGTTCAAGTGTTGATAAAATACTTTCGAATATTTCAGCTGAGTCGATAATGACTTACATCGTCAAGTTTGGTAGCTACATTGGAAAATATAGCTTAAATTTTGTGAAAGATGCAGGCTTTATTCTGGTCTTTTTGTTTTTCTTTTTTTACTATGGGCGTAAGATTTATAATTATATGCTTGGATTGCTTCCTTTTGAAATTTCCCAAAGCAGAAGTGTTTTTGCAGAAATTAACGGGGTTTTACGTGTGGTGTTTTTAACTTCTATTATTAATGTTATTTTGCAGGGTTTTGCTTTTGGTGCAGTTATTATTTGGTTTGGCTATGATGGGTTTTTATTGGGCATTCTTTATGGTTTGGCATCTTTGATACCCATTGTGGGTGGGGCTTTGATATGGATTCCGATTGCAGGGTATGAGGTTTATGTCGGAAATATTGCTACAGCAATATTTATTGCGCTCTATTCGCTTATATTCATAGGCTTTGTGATTGATAATTTAATCAAGCCTGTTATCATTGCTTTTATCAAACAAAGGATTTTAAAAACACCGCTTCAAATCAATGAGATTTTGATTTTTTTCTCTATTTTGGCGGGTCTATCAACATTTGGTTTTTGGGGAATCGTCGTCGGACCGACTATTACAGCATTTTTTATTGCTTTGCTTAGACTTTATCAAAATCATTTTTCTGATAAGCAAGATTGGTAATTGCTTTAATTTTACAGGGAGAACAATAATGAAAGAAATGGTTCATATGGATACAAAACTGATTCACGGAGGCATTGATGGAGATGAAAATACTGGCGCAGTGAATGTGCCTATTTATCAAACTTCCACTTATAGACAAATTGAGTTGGGAAAAAATAAAGGATATGAATATTCAAGGACTAAAAATCCTACAAGAGATGCTTTAGAAGCCTTGATAGCAGAGTTGGAAAGTGCAAAATTCGGTTTTGCATTTGCATCGGGAATGGCAGCTATTAGTGCAGTCTTGAGTCTTTTTAAAACAGGAGATAAACTGCTCATTTCAAGTAATGTTTATGGTGGGACTTTCAGAGTTTTGGACAAAGTTTTTTCTCAATTTGGGATTTCTTATGAGATTGTTGAAACTGGAGACTTGGAAGTTTTTGAAAAATCTATTACTCAAGAAGTCAAGGCTGTTTTGATTGAAAGTCCAGCAAATCCTTTAATGGGTGTGAGTGATATTGCAAAAATTGCAAAAATTGCAAAAAAACACGGAATTTTAAGCATTGTGGATAATACTTTTATGACGCCTTATTTGCAACGTCCTATTGAACTTGGAGTTGATGTAGTGATTCATAGTGCTACAAAATATCTTGGGGGGCATGGCGATTTGATTGCAGGACTTGTTGTAACAAATGATGAGGTGTTGGGACAAAAAATCGGTTTTATACAAAATTCTACAGGAGGCATTTTATCACCTTTTGAAAGTTTTTTACTGGTGCGAGGAATCAAAACTCTTGGTGTGAGAATGGAGAGGCATTGTGAAAATGCGCTTTTTATTGCCAAACATCTACAGACCCATCAAGGGATTGAAAAGGTATTTTATCCAGCTCTGCCTGAAGATAAGGGTTATGCCATTAATTCCGCTCAAGCTTCAGGAGGCGGGGGTATGATAAGTTTTATCTTGAAAGAGGAGTATGATTATAAGAAGTTTTTTGCTTCTGTGAAGCTCATTGCACTTGCTGAGAGTTTGGGTGGAGTTGAATCGCTACTTTGCCATCCTGCTTCAATGACACACGCTTCCATACCTTCTGAAATTCGTTGCAAAATGGGTATTAGTGATCGCTTGATTCGCCTTTCTGTGGGGATTGAAGATAAAAATGATATTTTGAAAGATCTGCAGAATGCTATTAAGCTTAGTTTGAAGGCTTGATATATGCAATATTTGAATGATGTTAAAGAGTTGATTGGGAATACGCCCATACTCAAACTCAACCATTTGGATATAAGGAGCAATAATAGTATTTTTGCCAAACTGGAGTTTTGCAATCCTGCAGGGGGTATTAAAGACAGGGTTGGGAAGTATATGATTGAAATGGCCCAAAAGAGAGGAGAACTTAAGCCTAATGGCGTAATCATTGAAGCGACTGCGGGGAATACCGGATTAGGGATTGCGCTAGGGGCTTTAAATAAGGGCTATAGAGTGATTATGGTTGTGCCTGAAAAGTTTTCGATTGAAAAACAAATACTGATGAAAGCTTTGGGGGCTGAAGTCATCAACACGCCTAAAGAAGAGGGTATTGAGGGAGCAAACAAAAAGGTCGCTGAATTACTTAAGACTATCCCAGATTCGATTTCTTTATCTCAATTTAGCAATCCTGATAATCCACAAGCCCATTATGAAAGCACTGCTAAGGAGATTTATAATGCTTTGGAAGGAAAGATTGATTATTTTGTATGCGGAGCAGGTAGTGGTGGGACATTTAGCGGTGTAATGAAATATTTTAAAGAAAAAAATCCTGCTATTTTGGGCGTGCTGTGTGATCCTGTCGGCTCAATCATTGGCGGTGGGGATATGGGAAGTTATAATATTGAAGGTATCGGAAACCATTTTATTCCCAAGACAATGCAACTTGATTTAATTGATGAGGTCATCAAAGTCAAGGATGAAGAAGCTTATGAGGGAATGCGTCTTTTATGTAAGAATGAAGGGGTATTTGGAGGAGTATCTTCAGGAGCTTGTCTTTGGGCTTGCTTGAAATTAACTGAAAAAACAAAAAATGCGCGTATTGTTACAATATTTGCTGATGGATTGGAAAAATATTTGAGTAAAAATATTTTAGGATTTTGAATCCATTGGAAAGCTCAAAGCTATCATCTGAAAGATAATTTTCAGATGAGATAAAAGCAAAAAGAGCGCTTTATGCGCATCTTGATTGTGATTAAGGAATAATTTCAGGGATAATATAAGCAATGATGGTTGTAATAATCCCTATGGCAATCACAAAGAGGATTGAGTATTTAAAGGTGAATCTAAATAATTCTGACTCTCTCCCTACAAGTCCGACGGCCGCACAAGCGACTGCGATACTTTGTGGGCTGATCATTTTTCCTACGACTCCCCCTACGGAATTGGCTGCTAAGAATAAAACTTCAGGTATTCCAAGCTGTCTTGCAGTGAGCTGTTGGAGAGAGCCAAAGAGTAGGTTGGAGCTTGTATCGCTTCCTGTTAAAAATACCCCGATCCATCCTATTATCGGAGAGAAGAAAGTAAAAGCGTGTCCAGTATTTGCAAGCGCTAAGGCTAAGGTTGCTGAGATACCGCTGTAATTTGAAATATAAGCAAATGCTAAAACAAGCCCAATGGTGAGGATAGGAAATTTCATCTCATTTAATGTTTGTCCAAATATATTCAAAGCATCTTTTGCTCGGACACGAAGAATAAAGATACTTAAAATCGCTGCTGCTAAAATGGAAGTCCCTGTTGTTCCAATCAAAGGGAGCGAAAATATGATTTTATCTGCAGGAGATTTTCCTTCTATTGCTATCGGGGCTGTTTTGATGATTTTTTCGCTGATTGTGCTGAATTCAAAACTGAAAGTGGTGAATGCCAAAGCGCCTCCGGGTTTGAAAAGATCCTTGAACCAAGGTTGCGTCCAAATCACTATTGTTGCGATTAAAATTATAAAGGGAGTCCAAGCTACAAAAACCTTGCAAATATGGTGTTTGGAATGCTGATTCACTTCATTATTTCCATCTGTGCGGAAGATTCTTTTGGGTTGCCAGAATTTTAAAAATATAGTCGTTGCGATGATGGAAACAACTGCTGAGATAATATCGGGAAGTTCAGGTCCTAAATGATTGGAGCTGTAAAATTGTACGATTGCAAAAGAGAGTGCTGCAACTAAGACAACAGGAAAAGTCTCTCTAATCCCGCGCCATCCATCCATCAAAAATACGATAAAAAACGGAACAAAAAGTGTCAATGGGGGTAGCATTCTACCTGTCATTGCTGATATTTCAAGAGCGGGAATATTTACAACTCCTGCCATTGCAATGATAGGGATTCCTACTGCGCCAAATGCGACAGGAGCGGTATTTGCAATCATACAAAGTCCGGCTGCATATAAAGGACGCAGACCAAGACCAACTAGAATTGCAGCTGTAATGGCTACAGGACCCCCAAATCCGATCGCTCCTTCCAAAAAAGCTCCGAAGCAAAAACCAATAAGAATAACAAGAATTCTATGGTCAGGAGTGATAGAGAGAATGCTTTCTCTTAAAATGTCAAAATATCCTGATTTGACAGATAGTTTATAAAGAAAAATAGCTGCTACAATAATCCAAGCGATTGGCCATAAGCCGTATAAAAAGCCATAGCTAAAAGCTGAGACTACCATTTGAGTTGGCATATCATATACAAAAATGGAAATAATTGCCGATAAAATCACAGTCAGCAAACCCGCCATATAGCCTTTGAGTTTGAAGACAATCAATGAGGCAAAAAATAACAATATGGGCAGAAAAGCCACAAAGGCACTCAGCCAAATATTATTTAGCGGATCATAGATTTGGTTGTATTCCATCTTGTTCTCCTTGGTTTTTGAATTCTAAATTTATAAAGTGTTTAGTATAACTAAAAGATTCGGACAGCTTTATTTTATAAGTGATAAAAATTATTCCCTTTGGGCAAACGTGTAAATATGTATCAAAAATAATGTTGAAAATTTAAATCATCAATTTTTATTTTTATTTTTATTGTGACTTTTTTGGGTATATTTAGCCGATTCATTTTAAAGGAGATGATAATGAAGGTTTATTTCTATTCGACTTGCTTGGGTGGCGTTGCTTATAGTGATACTTGTGTCAATGCAATCAAGCTTTTGCAAAAAGAGGGGGTTGAGGTTATTTTCAAAAAAGATCAAACGTGTTGTGGGCAACCTAGTTATAATTCAGGCTATTATGAAGAAAGCAAAAAAGTAGCCCTTTATAATATCAATCTTTTTCAGGAAGATTATCCGATTATCGTGCCTAGTGGTTCGTGTGCAGGAATGATGAAGCACGATTATTTGGAATTGTTTGAAGGCAGTCCAGAATATGGTCGGGTGAATGATTTTTGTTCGCGTGTATTTGAATTGAGTGAGTTTTTAGATAAAAGATTAGGGGTGAAATATGAAGATTGCGGCAAGCCTGTTAAAATAACTTGGCATTCCAATTGCCACGCATTGAGGGTGGCAAAAATCATTGATTCTTCCAAAGCTCTTTTAAGAAGGCTTAGTAATGTTGAATTAATTGAGCTAGAAAGAGAGGAAGAGTGTTGCGGGTTTGGAGGTACTTTTAGCATTAAAGAACCTGAGATTTCAAAAGCAATGGTGAGTGAAAAAATTGAAGATATTCAATCTAAAAATGTTCAATATTTGGTTTCGGGTGATGCGGGGTGTTTGCTCAATATTAGTGGTGCAATGGAAAAAATGGGCGTCAAGGTCAAGCCTGTTCATCTTTATGACTTTATTGCCCAAAGGATTGGGGTTGCAACTAAAGGAGAATTGCTATGAGCGGAAATTCTTTATTTCATTCTGCTAAACAATATGAAGATGCCATCTCTTCAAAACTTGCTGATGGACAGCTTAGGAAGAATCTCAAATCGGCTATGACAACGCTTAAAACCAACAGAAAAAATTTAATTTCAAGCAGATATACAGATTGGGAGGGGTTGCGTGAGCTTGGCAAGGAAGTGAAAATCAAATCGCTTTCTAAACTTGATGAGCTTTTAGAGAGGTTTGAAAGTAATGCCCTTAAAAATGGCTTCAAAGTGCATTGGGCTAATGATGCGCAAGAGGCGAATGAAATCATTTATAAACTTGCTAAAGAAAAACGGGTTTCAAAGATTTTAAAAGGCAAGTCAATGGCGAGTGAAGAAATCCATCTCAATGCCTATTTGAAAGAAAAAGGAATTCTTGCTACAGAAACAGATCTTGGAGAGTTGATTATCCAGCTTATTGATGAGCCTCCTGTTCATATTGTTGCTCCTGCTATCCATAAGAATCGTTATCAAATCGGGGAAATCTTTAAAGATAAACTAGATGCCCCGCTTGAGAGTGAGCCTGAAAAATTAAATGCTATCGCAAGAAAACATTTGCGAAAAGAATTTGAAGATTTTAAAATGGGATTATCGGGCGTAAATTTTGCTATTGCTAATGAGGGTGCTATTTGGCTTGTCGAAAATGAAGGCAATGGAAGAATGAGTACAACCGCTTGTGATATTCACGTAGCGATTTGTGGGATAGAAAAAATAGTCGAAAGTTTTGAAGATGCTTCTATTTTGGATACTTTACTTGTTCCAAGTGCGGTTGGCGCACCTATTACTTGTTATAACAATATCATTACCGGTGCTAGAAAAGATGGCGATTTAGATGGTCCTCAAGAGGCGCATATTATTATGCTTGACAATAATCGTTCAAATGTTTTGGCAGATTCTCATTATTATCGATCGCTTAGCTGTATTCGTTGTGGTACTTGCCTCAATCATTGTCCCGTGTATGACAAGATAGGTGGGCACGCTTATTTATCGACTTATCCCGGACCTATTGGAGAAGTGATTTCCCCGCAATTGTTTGGCTTAGACAATTGTGGCTATATGGTGAATCTTTGCAGTCTTTGTGGCAGATGTTCAGAAGTATGTCCGGTTAAAATTCCGTTGGCTGAACTTATCAGAGATCTTAGAAGCGAAAAAGTCGGAGAGGGGCGAGGGGATGTCAGAGGATATAAGAAAGTCCATAGGAATAAAAGCGAGAAAATTGCAATGGAAGTATTTGCCTCTTTGGCAACAAGCGGATTAAAGTGGAGAATGTTATTGCATCTAGTGGGTCTCTTTTCTCCATTGGGAAAAAAGATGGCACCGATATTACCAGGCTTAAAAAATTGGGTTTTCTGCCGTGAATTTCCAAAGATTAATGCTTCTTTGCACGCTAAAGTTAAGAATCTCAAAGGAGTTATTTATGAGTAAAGCTCAAATATTAAACCGCGTTCGATCAGCGCTTGATAAAAATCATATTGTCAAGTTTGAGCCTTGCTTTAAAGACATTTTAAAGTCTGAATATCAAGATTTGTTAGAAGAATATAAGCATTTTCAAACAATTAATCGGGCAAAAGTGATTGAATCTTGTACTCAAAATTTAAAGACAGATGTTTTAAAAGCTTTTGAAGATATGGGTGCTAAAAAGGTTTTATATGCTTTGGATTTGCCTTTTGAAGCCACTCAACTTGATGGCAAATTTGAAAAAATCGCTTATGATAAGAGTATCGAGGCTATTAGATCAGAGCTTTTTCAAATTGACACTTCAATCCTTCAAGGGGTTTGTGGGGTGGCAAATTTAGGGATAGTAGGTATTGTTTCTTCTCCATTAAGCCCAAGGCTTGCATCTTTAATTACCCTTAATTGCGTGATTTTGCTAGACAAAACCAAAATAGTCAAGAACTTATTTGAGGGAGTACAAGCTTTAAAGGCTCGTGCTAAAGATGGTGTTTTGCCTACAAATTTGCTTTTTATTGCAGGTCCTTCAAGGACTGCTGATATTGAGCTACAAACTGTTTTTGGCGTTCATGGACCCCAAAATGTAACGATTATTTTATATTAAAGGAATAAAAATGAAACTAGAAGTAGGCGATCAGGCTCCTGATTTTAGATTGAAAAACCAAGATGATATCGAAATTGGTTTGAAAGATTTGATTTCTAAAAGGATTGTGCTGTATTTTTATCCTAAAGACAATACACCAGGATGTTCGATCGAAGCGCAAGATTTTACGGAAATGTTGCATAATTTTGCCCAAAAAGGGGTTGTGGTTGTAGGCATCAGTCCTGATAGTCCTAAGAGCCATAAGAAGTTTATTCAAAATAAAGAACTCAAGCATATTCTTCTTAGTGATCCTGATAGGAGTGTTGCAAGCAGTTATGGTGTCTATGGGAAAAAAATGATGTATGGTAAAGAAGTATTTGGCATTATTCGCTCGACCTTTGTTATTGATACAGATGGGCGCATACAAAAGGTTTTCTATAACATAAAGGCAAAAGGACACGCAAAAGAAGTTTTAGAGAATTTGTAAAATTTTATTTGCTGGTATGTTTTCTTGATTTTAGAATGTTATAAAATTGATTAGCAGGATTACTACTGGTTATATGAGGATTCAGTTCAAAGATTTTAATTGTGGGCGCGCTTTATTTTGTTATAATTTGCCTATGAATCAAAAGAGGAAGTTTGCAAAATGGACAATGGGATATTTTTATGTTCGATTTCAAATGTGAGTAGTGGGAATTGCAGTGAAGATTGCGGGTATTGTGCTCAGAGTTCGCATTATCATACCGGTATTGAAAAATATAAATTCAAGGATATGCAAGCTGTTTTAAATGAAGCACGGACTTTGAAGCAATATGGGGCTTTAGGGTTTTGTTTAGTGACAGCTGGGAGAGGTTTAGATGATAAAAAATGCGAATATATTGCCAAAACAGCTAAAATGATTAAAGATGATGGATTGGATTTGCATATCATTGCGTGTTGTGGCAGAGCAGATACGGATTCATTAAAATATCTCAAACAAAATGGTGTGGATAGTTATAACCACAATCTTGAAACAGCTAAAGATTTTTTTCCAAAAATTTGCACAACCCATCCGTGGAAAGAGCGTTTTGAAACTTGTGAAAATGCTTTGAGTGCAGGTCTTGGATTATGTAGTGGTGGGATATTTGGATTGGGTGAAAGCTGGGGGGATAGGATAGAGCTTCTGAAATCTCTTCAGATTCTCTCTCCGCATTCTGTTCCTGTTAATTTTTTTATTAAAAATCCCGCCTTGCCTATTGTGCAAAATACTCTTGAACCTGAAGAAGCTTTGGAATGTGTGGTGTTAGCAAGAGAATTTTTACCCAAAGCTCGTTTGATGATTGCTGGGGGCAGGGAAGTGGTATTTGGAAGAGAACAAAAGGCGCTATTTGAATGCGGTATCAATGCGGTTGTGTTGGGGGATTATCTCACGACAAAAGGAGATGCCCCTCAAAGAGATGTCGATATGATACGTTCTTATGGGCTTGAAATTGCAACAAGTTGCCATTAGTAAGAAATGATGTTGCAAGAGTTTTGGAAAAAAATTCAAAAGAAAATCAAAGAAGTTTATGATTTTCTCACTCACGAACAAGAAATGTTTTACTATGCTTCTTCGCTTAGTTTTTATACGATTTTTGCTTTGATCCCTTTGCTTTTGATTGTTTTTTCAGTAATGTTAAATTTTCCGAATTTTAGAGATCGTGTGAATGAATTTAAAGTTTTCATTCTCTCAAATATTCTTCCTGCTCACACTGAAATCATCAGTTCTTTTTTGGATACTTTTATGAAAAACAGCTCAAAACTTGGCGTTATGGGACTTATCTATATCGCCTTTACTTCTTTGATGTTTTTTAGGAATTATGAATACATTACCTCTAAGATGTTCAATTCAAAACCTAGAAAATTTTTTGATTCTTTGGTTGTGTATTGGGCGATGATGACTTTATTCCCGATTGCATTTTTTATGAGTATTTATTTTAGTAAAGAAGTGCAGGGAGTGTTTAAAGATAAGGTAAATGGATTGTTTTTCCCAGATGTTTTATTGTGGCTTGGGACTTGTGTGCTGTTTTTGATTTTATTTCAGATTTCGGCTAATAAGCTTTTGAACAAAAAGGCATTGGTATTTACTTCCTTTGCAAGTGCAAGCATTTGGTATTTGTTTAAGTGGGGGTTTGTTTATTATGTTTCTTATAATAAGACTTATCCGACACTTTATGGTTCGGTGTCAGTATTGTTGATTTTAATGCTTTGGATTTATATTTCTTGGTTGATTTTACTTTTTGGAATGCGCTCTTGTGAGGCGTTTATCTCTAATTTTGGAAAAAATGAGAAAAGCCATCAAACATTAAAATAATATGCTTTGATTTTTATTCCCCTCTTTTTTCATTTATCTGCTTATTTATTGATTTTTCTTAATGGTCTTTGGTTTTGCATTTGTTTTTGTTCTCTTATTGGGGTTAGAGGATTGGCTTTGATTAAATTTTTAGAATTCTTTTTATCTAAATCCTGATTTGATGATGGAAAAGTCTTAAAATGATTCTTCTCATAGAAAGAATCAGATCCATTTTTAACAGGAGGTTGATAAGGTTTTAAGAAGTTCTTAGGTTTGGATGATTTTTTACGAATAGGTGCAGGTCTATAGT
>NZ_MLAQ01000015.1 GCF_002272895.1 Helicobacter sp. 12S02232-10 | reverse complement strand
GCCCCCCGAGTTTAAGCATACTCTAGAGATGGAGAATGAGAGGGGAGCGACTATGATTATAGCGTATGCATATATTTAGAGTATGCATATGGATAGCTTTATATTATTTAAATATAATTGTTAATTACATTTAAATAACATTATAAATATATTTCAAATTAATTAATATTATTAATTTAAATATGTTATGATTATGAATATAAATTATATTTAGTTAAATTTAGAGTGGGAGGGAGTATGTTAGACATAGTTTTATTAAATAACAATATTTTTAATGTTATTTCAAAACCAAGATGACTTCAAAAGATTTAAAGTTCAAGAAAGAATTTTAATCGCAGAAAATCAAAAAATAGCTCTAGAATTAACAGAAATGGCTAAAATTTTAAATCTAAAAGAAAAAGAGATAAAAGAAACTACTGAAAAATTAAAAGCCTTAGAAATTGATTTAAACTATCAAAAACAAGAAATTTAAAAAACAAAAGATAGATATTAAAATATTAAAGAATTTTACAGATTCTTTTGAAAAATTGGTTTGATAAAGAACAATAAAAGAACTTTGTCTTTGAAAACCTTTAAAAATATCGTTATTTACGTTATTCTGTAATTTCTTAATGATAACCTGTGCAGTTACGAGTGATAACCTGTGCAGTTACGAGTGATAACCTGTGCAGTTATTATTAAGCTGATTTTAAGTGAAAATTACTTTGAAATTTAATTTTTTTTAAGATTTGACAATAATTTGATTTTGTTATGATTTTTACTTATTTTTTTCTTAATCATAACTTGATTTTGTTATTATACGCAATATTTTAGATTTGGAGAAATTGAATGAATGAATCTGTTCGTGTTTTAGAGAAGAAGAATACTTTTCTTGATCCTATTACAGGTGAAGTAAAAATTGAGGAGCAATCAGTTCTTTTAAAGTCAAAGCGTAGAGAAAAATTTATGCTTGTTTATGTTGAAAATTTTTCTATGGTTGTGGATTTAAGAAAAAAAACTCAGGAAATTTTGGCGATGATTTTGGCAAATAAAGTTACCTATGGAACAAATGAAGTAGTTTTAGATTCTGTTTTTAGAAGTCGATTAGCAAATGAGTTAAATACTACCCGTCAAGTGATTAATAATTGTATTTCGGAGTTGGTCAATAAAAAAATTTTTCAGCGACAAAAACTTAAGGGGGGGTATCAATATCATTTAAATCCTTATTTGTTTGGACAAGGTGAATGGAATACGATTGAGCGTCAGCGTCAGCAATTTACTTTTGATTATGATTTTGTCAATTATAAAGCAAGCAAAGATATTAAAACGGTTACTCAATATGAAGGGCTGCCTAATGCTAAAGATATTCAAGTCTTAGCATTGGAAAAATATGAAAACGATAATGTAATGGTCGAACAAGCTTTAATTAAAGAAAGAGAGAGTAGTGAAGAGTTTGAAGCAGATAGTGATTCAAAGATAGATGTTTCTGATAATAAAATTATTGAAAATAACTCAGAACGATTAAGATTGGAGATTTTGAGAGAAGAGAATCGTGCAAAAGAACTTGAAATTGAAAGATTAAAAATTGAAATTGAAAATCTTAAACTCCATAAATCAGGAATTCAACAACAGGTTTTGCCTTTTGTATGAAATAATATGAAATAATGTTTCATATATGATGGTATAATAAAGCAATTTGTTTTTAATATAGGATAAATTAATACCATTTACAGTATTTGCGACTTGCTTTATTTTAATATTTTGGTTCGTTAATCGCAAACGATCTCACCGAGAGGTTGTAAATTTAATTGCCACAATTGGTATTTTTTAGTGTCTGGATGATTTTTATTTTTTTGCCTGATGTCCCTAAATCGTCAATATTTTTTCTTTTAGCTATACCATTTTTTTATTTTTTACCTCTGCTATTCGAGTAAAATGCTTTCTCCTGCATCATTTGGAAATTCAGGCGATACAATAGAATTATTGGAGTTTAGTTGCTTCTCGACAGGTAATTGAATTTTTTGCTCCACGAAAGCATATTAAGCCTAAAAGAATTGATGTAGAAATTAATGCACTTGAAAAAGTTTGGTATCATAAGTATAGTAATGATGCCATATTTTTAAGCGGTAATTTTTTTCTTGAGTATGAAAATTTGAAGATTACAAGGATTGAAAATATTGATGATTTTTGAGCGTCTTAAAAGAATTATTAAAGATAAGGAACTTTCTGTTAAATTTGATGAAGTGCTAATTCAAAATGATCATTGTGCAGAATATTTTTTATTGGATCTTTGGGAAATATATACTCAAGATATTAATATTGGAATAGGGAATTTAGCCGTGTTGGCTAAAGAGATATAGAAAAACAATTAATAGGAGCTTTGGATAATATTGATTTAAATAGTGTAAAGAGAAAAGGTGCAGTTCTTTTTTATTCTTATCTAGAATTTAAAAATAGAATTCCAATGTCTGAATTGTCTGAAAAAATTCAAGAAGAAGATGAGGATTTTTAATGAAGCAAAGAGAACTTTCTATCCATAAAGAAGTTCAAGAACTTAGCTATGCTCTTGAACGTGAAGGTTTGTTTGATTTGCTAATGAGTGATGAATTTTTGAAATTGTTAAGCTATTTATTCGGTTTCATAGAAATTGCTAGTTCTATTTTTGTTTATTTTAATTCTAATTTGATGAGTGTTTTAATTTACTTTACAATGATTCTCTTTTCAGCATTTCTTGCTTTGGGTCTATTTGTTGGAAAACGACCTAAAGAAGAAAATGATGGATTGATTAAGAATATTCCTGATAAAAAATATATGCTAAATCTTGGTTATGAGGTGCGAAAATTTTATGGAGATGCTGTAAAAAGTGGTTTTAGAGAAAATAAAATTCGTTTGCTTTTGCTTGACGCTGAAAAAATTAAAAGACACGGAGCTATTTTAGCTACTATTGGGGCTGGAAAATCAGTTTTGATGAAAAGGTTTAGTTGAACAAATTTTGATTTTAGGTGGGGGGGGGGTGCGTTAGTTATTTATGGAAAGGGAACGGCTGAATTTGCCAAAGAAATTTTTGGACTATCTTGTGCTTATGGGAGAGAAGATGATTTTGTTCATATAAATTTTTTGGATATGGATCATACACACACTATTAATCCGTTATTAAGTGGTGGTGTATTGGTATTGTATGAGATTTTAATTGCTTTATTGGAGGGTGAGGAAAATGAATGGAAAGCAAAACAAAAAGAATATATGACTTTATCAAAACTTGTCAGAGAGGCGTTGGATTATAGGGATTGTGCTTATAAATCAAATGCAATTGTAGATTTTATTCAATATGTTTCAAGTAGTATAGCCATTGATTATAAAGTTTTTTTATCGGACAGATCTGCAGAATTTGATCAAAAAGCTTTAAAACAGGCTGAAAATACTGATTTGCAGGGGGTATATGACGCTTCAATGGCAGCACAGGCGTGGCGTGGTATTATTACAAATTTAAAATCTGATTATGGTAGAGTATTTAATACTCAAACTCCTGATATTTCAATGTGGGAAGCTGTTCAAAGAAATAAAATTTTATTTGTAACGTTACCGACTATGGCGAGCGATACGACTCCAAAAGAACTTGGAAGATTAATTTTGGGGTTAATTAAGGGTGTTGCTGATGAAAAAGCCAGAAAGGCAAAAGAGCCTGATATTCCTTTCGTAGTTTTAGCCGATGAAGTGGGAAGTTATATTTGTGATGGTTTTGGTAGATTAATGAGTAAATCCCGCGCTCTTGGAATTGCAATGTGGTTAATTTTTCAATCATTTGCTCAGCTTGATGTTGTTGGTAAGCTTTTGAGCGGTCAATCTGCTGAAAGACAAGAAATTGCAAGTGTGATAGGCACTCACATTTTAATGAAGAATACTGATCCGGAGGCGACTAAATATTATCAGGACTTCGCTCTTAAAAAAGTTGTGATGGAAAAAAGCTATAGCGAAAGAAGGGATTATGCTAAGGGTCAAATTGGTCCGGAACAAAATTTTTCTTCAAAAGAAATTCCGGCATTTGAACATAGCGATATTGTCAAAATGAATAATGGGGAGATGATAGTTCTTAGCGATGGACAAATGTATAAGGCTATTGCTCAAGCAGAATCTTCTCTTTTAGAAAGTGGCAAGAAGATTACTTATGAAGGCAATCAAGTTACTAAACCTTTACCCATAAGTGAATATTTGTCTAAAAAAGATTTTTTTAAAATAATGAACGAATTTAAAAATAAGAGGGCGGTGTAATGGTTGAACAAGATACAAACATAGAATTTAAAAATTTTGAAGATATTGGAAAAGTTATTGTTTCGCTCCAAGATGATTTAGAATTGATTGCAGCACATATAGTAAAAATAAAAGATCAAATTTCGAAATTAGAATCCAAAGCAAATGTCAAACAACCTCAAAATATTAAAATTCAAGATCAAGATTTATATTATGAATATGTAAATCATTTGATAGAAGATGATTCAAAAGAACGAGAGCAAAGAATGAAAGAGGATATTTTGCAATCCCTCCGAGAATTATCAGCTCCCAAAAAGAAAAATATTCAAAAATATTTTAATATTTTTCTTTTTGCTATTGTGGCTTTGCTTATCTCAATCAAAGGAAATATTAATGCCTAAATTTAAAGCAACTCCTAATTTAAAGCTTTTACATAGAGAGTTATATAAAAATAAAAAAACTTTAAGAGATCAACCAAATGCAGGAAAAGAATTAAATATTTTTCCAGATTCTAACGATATGCTTTCTTCTAGAGCTTCAATTGCAGTTATTGCAGACATTATTAAGAGAATTTTACCTGAGAATCAATTTAAGAAATTGACAGATCAAATTAAACAAGAATCACTTAAGAATGAGAACTATAAAGAAATATTAAATATATTTGAAAAGGAACTTGTAGAAAAAAATTCAATTTCCAATACTCCCAAACAAAAGCCAAAAACTCAAAAATTAAGGGTAACTAAATGATCCAAGCAGCTAGAGGATCAAATTCTGATAGTTTTTTAAGAGAAGCTAAAGAAGCAATTTTAAGTTTTAATGACCCTCAAGTTGAGAATCTTTTTTCGCGTGCATTGATGAGTGTAGTTGAAAAAAGAAATGATCCGGAAAAAATTTATACGGGTGCAAAAGAAGCAAGAGAAAATATTTTAAGTTATTTAGAACAAAATGGAGTTACACAGACGGCAAATATTTGGGCAAGAAAAATAGAATTTGAGCGTAAGGCTATTGATTCTTTAAAGACTGAAATTCGAAATGCTTTAAAAGAAAGAAAGATTGAGGGCGTTGTAGAAATTCATTTGCAAGATAGAGAAATTAATTCTCCTCATATCCAGTTTGTTGGAAATGATGCACCTAAGGCTGAAAAAATTATCGCTGAAATTTTAGTTAAGCATAATTATGAAGATTCATTGGAGTCAGCTATAAGTAAAGGCACAAAGCCTGCTTATTTTGAATTGGAAAGCAAGTTTTTGCCCAGAAGACAAATTTTAAGTGATCGGTTGGCACAAGATGAGCGATATATCCAAGAACGAGAGCAAATACAACAACGACAACAAGAGAAAGAAAGACAAACAAAAGAGCTTTTTAAGGGCATATCAGAAAGAGCAAAAAGCTTTAGAGAGATATTGTTAAATCTTGACAAAACAGCTCATTTTTCTTCTGGTAAAGAAAGCAAAATTGAACAAATTAGAAAAATTAAGAGTATGCCTACAGAAGAACTTAAAGAAGCCTATTTTAAGAAAAGGAAACAAAGATGACATTATTTAATGACGATTATATTTTAGACCTTTGTATTCGTATGGCACACCATAGCACTGCAATTGAAGGAAATAAACTCACGCAAGCTCAAACTGCTTCAATCATTTTAAATAATTACATTCCCCAAGCAATGAATGAAAGAGAATTCTATGAAGTCAGGAATTATAAAGTATTAATGCCATTTTTGATGCAATGCCTCCAAGATAAAAAACCTTTGGAACAAAAATTGATTTGTGAATTTCACGGCATCGTTATGGAAAATCTTCTTTACAATAAAGGGCAGTTTAAAAAAACTCAAAATATGATCGTGGGAGCAGAGTTTGAAACCACCCAGCCTTATCAAACCCCTGTGGCAATCTATGAATGGTGTAAGAATCTTTATTTTAAATTTGACAATGCGACCAATGAAGATGAAAAACTAAAAGCTATTTTAGAGAGCCATATTCATTTTGAGCGTATCCACCCTTTTTCTGATGGGAATGGAAGGGTTGGCAGGCTTTTGATGATTTATTCTTGTTTGGAACAAAGCATTTTGCCCATAGTTATTCCCATAGATCAAAAAGACAGGTATATTTCAATCTTGCAGAATTTGGATATAGCAGATTTTATTGATCTTGCAAAAGATTTACAAGAAAATGAAAAAGAAAGAATGATGAGTTTCAAGAAACAAAATGTAATTAAAAGGAAACAAAGATGATTAAACTTCAACACTCCAAAGCAGATCTGAGCGAAATTCACATAACGAATTTATATCAAGTGCCGATTAAGACATTTGAAGAATATTGGACAGGTAGTTTAGAGGATTATAAGACTTATTGCAAGAACTATAGGCTTGATTATAATTGGAATGTTGATAATTTAGATCAGCTTCATAGCATAATAAGCGATTGCTTTAGCGGTTTTGAAAGGGCTATTAATAAAAATATCGGTCAGTTTCAATTTTTACTTCGATCAGCGATGAAACCTAGAAACTTGCCTCCGCTTGATACAAATGACTATATGAAACTTGAAATTGATTTGAGTATGGAAAGTGAAGAACAAAAACAAGAAATTATACAAAAATTTTTGAATTTAACGACTCGTTCTTTTGTAGATTTCAGACGCATAGAAGACGATAAATTAATCATTATCTATAATCGCAGAGGAATTGTTCCTGAAGAAGACCGCATTGCTATTGTCAAGGCAAAACCTGTTATTACATTGAAAGATAATTTTAAAGTATCTAAAGATAACAATTTTATTGTTTCTGGAATTTTAAAAGATATTGCAATTCCAAACACTGAATTTGTCTATACCTATAATACAGGCAGTGATGAAAAAGACTTGAAAGCAAACAGTAATGAAATTTTAGAAATTGCAAAATTTAGAAATCAAAAATTTCAGGAACAAAAACAAGAAAGTTTCAAACAGATAGAGATTTCAGAGATTGCAAAAAATGAGATAAAAAAAGAAAATCAACAAAACCGTCAGTCATTGCCTCTTGATTCAACTGATAACGAACTTCTTAAGGAAGGAACGACAATTATCAAAATGATGGATTCTATTGATACGACTTTGAGTGATTATGAGGCAAAAGAACTTGAAAAAATAAGGTTGCGTTTGACAAATGCACGTGAAATGGCTTTTGCGATTTATCAGGAACTTTGTTTAAAAATTAGAGATGGAATGGGTATTTTAGAAGCATTTAACATACTAAAGCAAAAATATCGAGAAGAACACGCTGTTAATATGGCTAGTGTCTATTTGGGAAAAGATCTTCAAGAAGTAGAGCTTAAAGAACGTGAAATCAGAAATTTAAGTGAAAAAATTGAGGATTTTCAAGAGGCTTTGAGACTTAAGGACATAGAGATTTCAAAACGAGAAGATTCACTTTACAACTTACGCTCTACCATCACTAATAAAGAAAATGAACTTCGTTTGCTAAAAGAAGAGAGCGAAAAAATAATTGATGATTTGCAAGCACAAACCAAAATTGCTATTCACGATTTGCAACAGGTTCATAAAGAAGAAAAAGAAGAATTTGAAGAGTCGCTTTTACAGTCTGATGAATTGATTGCGAGACAGGAAATGGAAATTAATTCTCTTAAAGATCAAGTTGAGCAAAATAAAAATTCCTTTAAGGCTTTAGAATCAAAATTGGATAATATTTCCAGTGAAAATAGAGATCTTTTTGCTGAAAATAAACAGATTAAGTCAGATTTGAGCAAAGAAAAGGAAAATTCAAAAAAACAAGAAGAAATGCTTGAACATATTAAATTATTAAACGAAAATTTAGTGGTTCAAAATAAAGGACTTTATAATGAAAATGCTTTATTAAATAAATCACTTGGGGAATTAAAAGAACTATTGGAAGATTTAAAATCTAAAAATAAAGAGCTTCAGGAGAACGTAGATAATTTACAAAAAGACTATAAAGAGCTAACGAACGGTATTTTTCAGGAAATCAAAGCGGAATTAAATAAGAATTCCAAATTGGGTGATGAAGCAGTGACAAGACAATCAAAAGTCAAAGAGATGCTAAAAGAAAATAAACAAAGGAGGCAATGATGGCAGAAAAGATTATATTTAACGAAATTCAAATAAATTTTATATCGATAGAATCAAGAGTTTTATTGAGGGTTTTAATTTGATCGAGATTCTCCATAGCAACTTTCACATCTTCGTTAAATTGCTTAATTTCCTCAAACGCCAAAGACACTTGTTGGAGCAATATGGGCGTGTCTGTACTTGCATTCAGTAATACAGAGGATAAAAGAACGGCGATAAGTGTTTTTTTCATCAGGCTATTTAAAATCTTTAAGCGTTTTCGAGTTTTTTTGCAATATAGACTAGAGTGCCAAATAATAATAAAATTCCGATTATTGGGAATATAATCATCTTACAAATCCTCCAATTCTTTGAGTTTTTTAAAATATACCCTTAAAAAAATCATTATAGCACAATAATTAATAACACAATACCAGCGATTATAATAACAAGTTTTATCATTTCAAGTTTTTGAAAATTTAAAAATAAAAAACCGATAATACCAAATATACCCACAATACAGGTAATAATAAACTTTTCAAGCAACCCGATTATGGATTTAACTCTGTCAATCTTAGCCATTCCAACCCTCAATAGATTTTTCTTTCTTCAATATTTTAGATACTATTTATCATAATAAATCTTCATAATTACTTAAAGGTATGCTTGCGGATCCTAGAGTAATATATTTGATCGGATTGACCGCGGATGTTTCCCTAGCGATTCTATAAAACTCTTTCTCTGTGATTACTCGGTCTTTAAAGGCAAATCTGACAACATAATCTTTGCCATCACTAAATTTAAGTCTTTTTGTTTCGACATCAACTTCAATATAAAGCCCACCTTTTGCCAGATATTTATTTCCTACTTTATCGCTTTTAATGAATAATTGAAAATCGCCATATTTTGTAAAAGAATAAAATTAGAAGTAATTTTTGATCACTGATTGTTTATTTAAGATAAATTTTTATTTATTATATTATAATAATATAAAATAATATTTATTATATATTTTAATTAAGAATATTCGAGCTGTAAGAGTGTTTGATGCTTTAAATCGATTAGATTTTGGTATGATTTAATTGAGGTTATGCCAAGAGAGCCATTTGAATACAAATTCATTAATCAATTTTTCTCTTAAAAGAATGTGAATTTAGAAAATAGCGAGACAAAGAAATGTAAATCTAGCACTCAAATTAATTGGACAAATCCGCCTTAGACAATGCGGATTTACAAAATCGGTATTAGTTCCTTTGCGATTTTGCGTAATTCGTTTTTCATATCCGCAGTTTGGATAATCACTAGATTAAGTCCAGCTTTTTCATACTCCCTTAATGTCGCAGCAATTGTTTCTGCCGTGCCGATTAAATTTGGTCTAAGCCCGCGATTACTAACCGAATAATCTCGTTTGCTAATTTCTACATCAAGCTCACTATTACTCGTAAAGTCGCTATATGAGTTTTTATAATTCACTTCATTTTTTATATTTGTGATGCGTTTTAATTCCGCTTGTGCTTCCTCCTCCGTATTGCGTAAGATGACATACGCTGCCATACCGAATGCTTTAAGTGGTGTCCTCCCTAGCCTTTTTCGCCGTTCTTTCATATCTGCTATTTTTTCACGCACTTCTTCTATACTTCCGCCGTGCATTAAATAAATATCCGCAAATTGAGCAATAGACTCTCTTCCTTTTTCACTTTCCCCTCCTGCGTAAATCAGAGGCATAGTTTGTGGCTTGGGCTCATTATAAGATTCACTAAATTCAAAAAATTTGCCCTTATGATTTACAGGACTTTCACTCCAAAACTTCCGCAAAACTTCTGTATATTCTTGCATTAATCCATATCTATCATCATGTCCATCAAAGTCTATCCCATACTGCCGTGCCTCCTCTTGCCACCATGCAGAAACTAGATTTACCGAGAATCTATTTTTAGAGATATGCGCGATAGTGGTGATTTTTTTAGCAGTTATAGCAAGTTTGTGATACTGCGGGCGGAGTGCTGCGAGGATTTCGATTTTAGAAGTTATCGCGGCTAGTGCGTTTGCCACCGCCCACGCATCAAGTGCTGGTGCAACTTGACCTTTAATGTCATTTAGATATAGCTCTGGCACAAGCGTAAGTGTGAATCCACCAGCCTCTGCTTCTAATGCTAAATTTTTTATATAATCCCAATCCACAGGCACAGGGTCATTATCCACATTTCTAAGCCAACTACCAAATACAGGTGTCCAATAAGCAAATTTCATTTTACCTTCTTTAAATTATTTAAATACGCTACAACTGCATCCGCCGCGTTTGAATTTAGGCTAGATTCAATTGTTGGGTTATAGTTTGTGTTTGTGTTAATGTCATATACGACAACTTCATCGCTTTTTGTAACAAAAAACTCCACACCAGCGATTTTTATGTTGTTTTCTTTTAAAAATCGCATTAGGATTTTGATGATGGGCGTATCTTTTGTAATGTCTAAGCAAAGTGAAAATTTATGCGATGCACTTATATCACACGTCGCGGCTGCTAGATTTTGCTTTGCTTTTGAATCTATTTTGCACGCCTCTGCAGGACAAAGCTCAAAAGATTCATCGCTTGTATCAACGCGAACGGCGTAAAAAAACTCTCCACCGATAAACTCCGCCCTGGTGATAAAGGGTGCTTTTGTTTCTATAAACTCTTGTAAAAGTGTAATGCTATCAGCAGATTCTTCAAATCTAGCAGAATCTACATAGGCGTTAAATTCTGCTATGGATTCAAACTTTCTAACACCTAGCCCTTTGCCGCCTTGATTATGCTTTGTGATAAAGGGGAGATTCATATTTTTGGCATTTGCTTTTAGTGAATCTTTACCAAAACACGCAATCGTTTTAGGCGTTTTAATCCCAGTCTTTTTTAATGCTAGATTTTGTAAAACTTTACTAACTTCTAGCTCTAAGACATTCGAGCCATTGACCACTATACGATTATTAGTTTCTAGCCATGCTAAAACTGCTCGTCCAAATTCCTTGCTAAATGCATGATTTCGAGTATGTGATGAAGCAGAAAGCCTAGACCAAAATACACCATCTGGTGGAAGTGAATCTAGACCTATAAACCCAGCATCTAAATACATTTCTTTATAAGTAATCCCAGCTTTTTTAAACGCCCTATCAAATGGAGGGATCCATTCTTTATTTTCATGGATTATATAAATACTAGATGACATATGTAAGCTCCTTTTCTTGTGGGTTAATTACATTGCGATTTGTACCATTGGTATCATCTATAGTGCTTAACTCTCCTCCTACGCGATATTTTGCACCTATATGAGTAGAATCTAGCCTATTGCCCTTGCCAAAAAGTTTATTTCTTAAACTACCTTCTTTATATGCCTGCTTATATCGTCCTCTTTTTTGAAGCTCTGGCACGATAAATCGTATAACATCTTGTATAGTCCCAGGAGTCGTTGCATAAGCTAAATTAAATCCATTCGCTCCACTAGAATCTATTAAATCAATTACCTCATCAGCCACTTTTTTAGCCCCCCCTATAAATTTAAGCCCTTGGCAGCCTATGCCGCTAAATTTAATTAAATCCCTTAGTGTCCATACCTTACCAGATTCTAGTTTTGAGTATTTTAGCGCTTCTAGTTGTGCTTGAATCGCATTTGATTTAATGTTAGTTAGTGGCTCATCAAGTTTAAATTTACTTAAATCCACACCCAACCAGCCAGAATTGATAACTAACGCTCCCTCTGCACTTGAATACGTAAGCAAGTCGTTATATTTAGCCTCTGCTAATTTGTCGTTTTCATCGGTGATAATTGTCGCTAGGATATAGATTTTTATAGAATCTTGACTTCGTCCTATTTTTGTTACTTCATTGCGGATTTGCTTTACTGCAATTTTTGCATACTCTTTTGTAGGCGGGGCGATAAAGACTGCTTCTGCGTGTTTAGCGCTAAAAGCTATACCGCGAGGTGAGTTTCCTGCTTGAAATAAAACAGGAGTGCGTTGAATGCTAGGCTCGCATAAATGAATTCCCGGTACAGAGTAATACTTACCAAAATGCCCTATGTGATGGATTTTAGATGGATTTGCAAAATCACCATTTACCCTATTTAGCACCACCGCATCATCCTCCCAACTACCCTCTAAAAGCTTGTATAACACTACTAAATATTCATCTGCTTGATCATATCGCTCATCATGTGGGAGCTCTTTCATACCCATATTGCGATTTGCCGAAGGTAAATATCCCGTTACAATATTCCAACCTACGCGCCCCTTTGTTAGATGATCTAGTGTAGATAAGCGTCTAGCAAAAGGAAAGGGATGCTCAAAGGGCACACCAGCGGATATGCCAAAGCCTAAGTGTTTAGTCACAGACGCACCGATTATAGCTAGCTGTAATGGGTCATTTACAGGCACCTGTAAAGCCGTCTTTAATGCACCTTTATCATTATTTACATATTGTTCATACACGCCTAGCACATCTGCTATAAAAATGGCATCAAAAAGTCCCTCTTCTGCGATTTTTGAAATGTTTTGCCAATACTCTATATCCTTATATTTTAATGCCTCATCATTTGGGTATCGCCAAAGTCCTGGGCTTAAATGCGATATACAATTCATTTCAAAGGCATTGAAACTTATTTGTTTCATTAACTTTTCCTTTAACTATTAACTATCTAAAGCTCGTTTTAAATCTGCTATTAAATCCTCGCTAGATTCAAGTCCTACGCTTATACGCACTAGTTTGATAAATCGGTGCGTTTAACGCGCTTTGATTGTTTTTAGATCCATTTTGCACGGCATAAGTGTTTTGTGTCATTGATTCTCCTTTTGATTTGAATCAGTTTTAGCTTGGGTTTAATTGTTGTATAGACTTCTAAGCGTTTTATTTAGTTTTCATTTTAATTGATAAAAAAAAGAAACAAGATGCTTAGAAGTAAAAATTAGCAACAACATATAGCAGAAGAATGAGAATTTAAAAATATGTCATTAAAAACTATCGTTGTCATAACTACTCCTTTCGTAAGACTTAAAAGTCGCGAATTTATTCATAATCAGAAATACCTTAAAAACAAAGATTTTGGTATGAGTCTTTAGGCGTTTGCAATTTTTTTAATGATATATAAAACTATACCAAAAAAAGATAAAATTGCCACAAAAGCACCAAACACAGTTAAAAATCTTCTAATTTTTCTTTTGAGTTTTTTAAAATATACTCTAGTTGTTATCACAACTATGATGATATCTAAAATTATTGCACTAGTTACAATAAGAAAATTAATTAAATCAAAATAAAACTAGCTTATTAAATTAATCAATATGGCAATTAATCCTAAAATTAAACTTCTAAAGAAACGTTATTAGCTCTTTTAAGCGGGTCGTCTAGAGTGTGAACGTTTTATAAAAACGCAGACGCACGAAGCTAGTAATAAAGGCGATAGCTTTCAAAATTCAAATGGGATTCTTTGCTTTAAAAACTAAACAAATCCGCCTAAAACTAGAAAATTTGATGGCTGAAAAAGCCATGTTTAAGGGAGCAGTACTAATTTACTTAACAATCTGTGTGCCCACTATCAAAAATCATAAATTGAAATCTTTGGGCAATCATTTCTGCTCTTTTCATGATCTGCATTTTTGGGTCAGGTTCGAAAATAGATTCTAAACTTGCGTCAAAAAGCTCTAACCATCGTGTAAAAAAGTTACGTGGAAAAGGTGGAAGGTCAATATGAACTTTCATCGGTTGCCCTTTATAATCTCCTGTGCCCAAAAGCATTCCATACCAAAAGTTAGCAATTTTTATTTTATGTGCTTTCCATTCCTCATCGCTTACGCCGACACGTGAATTAAATAAAGCTCCTAAGCCAGTGTTATCAATTCGGATTTTTGCATAAAAAATATCCATCAATTTATCAATGGACTCTGTATTGATTTGCTTATATTTCATCGTTAATTCCTTTAAATTATAAATATTTAAACAAAAATTATAATAAAAAAAGCTAATATTATCAAGTTACCGAACAGTTTTCAATGAATTTATCTTGATTATCCATATTTAATACTATATATTTAACTTACTATTTTCTTTATAATAGTCTTTGGCTTTTTATATAAGTATATATTCACTAAAAATAAATAATCTAAGCTATATATTTTCTTGATTTATCCATATATGATTAATATTTAATAAAATCATTAATATATGTTTAGTAATACGGAAAAAGAACAATAATAAGTGTTTTTTTGATCAGTTATTAATTCTTTAAGCGTTTTCGATTTTTTTAGTAATATAAACAAGAGTGCCAAATAATAATAAAATCCTGATTATCGGGAATACAATCATCTTACAAGTCCTCTAAATGGCTTTTAAAGTTTTCCAAGTTGAGAAACTAACATCCAGCCTAAAACTCCAAACGCTATGACAACGAAGATGCCTGCAAAAATTACCATCTTACAAATCCTCCAATTCTTTGAGTTTTTTAAAATAGACTCTGATTAAAAAAAATAATATCACAAGAGTTATCAAAATTCCAATTATCGTAATTCCGATTTGAAAATAAGTTAACTTGTAAATATTAATCACGATATATGAGATCATTCCAAATAACGCTATTATGAATGCTAATAGAATTTTTTCTAAAAGACTGATTATAGATTTAACTCTGTCAATTTTAACCATTCCAACTCCTCATATTTTCTTCAAACATTTCTAAAACTGCAATTATGCAAGAAGGATGTGTAAGAGCCGGAGAAATGCTTGGGGATGCATTGGGATATTCTGCATATTTTATTCTACCTGGAGCGGGTAGTTTGTATAAATTTTTTTCAGATATGTTGAATTTTAAAGATGGGATTGCCTCTGTTGCATTGAATACATTAGGGTTAGGGGCATTTTCAAAGGTTGCAAATATTGGAGGACCTGTTGTGTCGTTTGCTGCGACAGTTTTCATTTATGAAAAATTATTAGAATATGTGCCTTTAATAATTACAACAGTCATTGGTGCTTTAGTTTTTGTTTATTATATTTTACAGCTGGCAAAATATTACTACATCAGCCCATTTGTGGTTGTATTCTCTCTTACAACAAGAAATACGCATAAAATAGCAGAATTTTTAGTCACGGGCATAACTATTTTTTGCAACCTGTTTTAATAGTTCTATTTATTTTTCTATCCCTTTTTATCTATTCTTTGATAAACGATATTTTTATAAATTTTTCCATTATCCAATTCAAATTATTAAATCAACTGAATAATGAATTCATTACGGGGATTATTTTAGGAATTGTAAAGACATTGCTTCAGATCATTGGTTCTATCGGTTCGGCTTACGCAATGTATAAATTGATTGTTTCAGGTCCTTCTTGGGTAATGAGGATAGTCGGCATTGAAGATAAGGGCGGACCTATAACAGATGCCTTGACTCAAAAATTAGAAAGATATTCATTCCAACTATACAGATTCTAGTGGGAATGCATTAAATAATAAAATGCTTGTTTTGAAAAATATTTATACTTTGGGAGGCGGTAGTGGGATTTTCGGCTTCATAGTCGGGCAAAATGGCGTAGATGTCTTAAAATCAGAAAAGATTATTGCTATTAGCGGTAGCGGGGTAAATTCTTACGGGATTTTAAATTCTGTCGATAAGAAAATCTTTGCTTCTGTTATAGATGCTTCCGGAACAATTGCATCTGGTATTTATAATCAGGGGGAAATTCAAAATGACAATAATTCCGATCTGATTATTGCAGGGAGTGGTAGCGGAATCGGAATTGAAAATTTAGGAACGATTGCTGTAACAGGAGGAAAAACTTTATTTGTTGGATCGGAAAATTCCAATGGAATCGCTATTTTAAATAATGGAGCTAAAGCTTTTATTCAAACTGAAAATTTGAATTTGAGTGCTAATGCTTCAAATATTTGGATAATTCAAAATGTAGCAAATGCTACCATCAATGCAACAGAAATCATTCTGAATGGAGGCAATACAATTAAAAATGATGGGGGTAATATTAACACTTCAAAATTAGTTCTTAATGGAGTTAGCAATATAGATGGAAATATCAATCTGGATATTTCTAAAGAATCTTTTTTAGAGTTTAACAATTTAAATTTTGACAGGTGGAATTTCAATCCAAAAGCTTCTTATTTAAGGGTTGCAAATGGAACTATTGCCTTAAATTCGAATACAGATGTGTTAGTTAATTTTGATATGACTAAAAAACAACTTCTATCTAGCAATCTTACTTATAACACTCCTTATTTGCTAGCTAGCGGGATTATCGACAATCGAACAGATAAGGATAAAAATATTTTAAATAGCTTTGTGGTGGATGGAATTTCTTACTCTGATTTTTTTGCACGTGCAAAAGTAAGCGGAAATGATTTGAATTTAATTTTCCAATCGCCCGCTAAAGAGTTTTCTCCAGATCTTTCAAATAACGCTTTTGAGAATGCAATCAATGGGCTTGTGGTGCAAATGAATAAAAAGAATATAGATAAAGTTGGACACATAGTTTTTGATTATGGGCAACAAGATATCTTGCGGGTAATGAATGAGGTTAGAAATAATAATAAAAATGGAGATAAAATCTTATCTTCGATGATTGAGGCAAATAATTTTCAAAATATAGCCATTGAAGCTGGAATTATGCAGGCATTGGGGACATTAAATCAAGAGGGTCAGAATGTTCTTGATTATTCAATTTTAAATCGTATTGTAGATCAAACAGATAGGACTTTATCCGCAGCAATCAGTAATTCTGTAACCGTTCCTTTAAGGATTTCTCAATATACAAATGAGCAAATTCAAAATAGGATTAATTCCTTGCTTTTGAGTAGATTTTCGTATTCGATTTTGCTTCAAGACAAGGTTAGTGATATAAGCTTAGAGCAGCTTATAAGGGCTATGAGGCAAATTCGTGGAAATACTCTTTGGACAAATATCGGAGGTGCTTATTATCGAGGAACTAACGATAATAATTTAGCTTTGGGAAATGTCAGTATCGGTTATGATAGGAGTTTTAATTTAAATGATGAATCTTCTTTGATTATCGGAGGAATTTTTAATTATGGTTATGGGCATTATCAACAGGATTTTCTCAAAGAAAAAACAAATTCTTTTACTTTTGGGGGCTATTTTCAATATTCTATTTTTAAGAATGAATTTCAAGGAGCTGTTTCTGAGACTTGGATGCTGAATAATGGGGAAGATAATATTAATATTAATAACCCTGTTATAGGGATTGTTGATCAGACTTATAAAGATAATAATACTTCTTTTGATGTAAATTTTTACTATAAATATCGCATAAATATTGCTTACAATCAGAGAATAAAGCCTTTGGCATTATTGAGTTATACACTTGTTTCGATGCCTCGACAAAAAACAAGTCTTTTTGATATTCAAAAAGCTCAAAATAATATTTTAGGGTTAGGTATCGGTGCTGAATATATTATAAATACAAAACAAACTTCGCACAATATTCAATTTTTAGCTAAATATAACGTTACAAACACAATGACATCTAGAGCAATTGCCTTTAGCGGTTCGGATACTTATATTGATTATGATTTAAATTTAGCTCGAGAGTGGTTTCGTATAGGTTATACAGGCACGCTCAATCTTAGAGAAAATTTGAGTTTGAATTTGTCTGCAATTGTTGATGTGAGCAATCAGATTGATTTTGGTGCAATGGGTAACTTAGGGGTTAAGTGGGTATTTTGAATGATGAATCAAGAAAAAATAAATATACACGACGTTTTATATAAAAATCAGTTTAGATTAAAATTAGGCATTAAGCCTTTATTGCTGTCTAGGGCATCTTTTATTCTTTTTGCATTTGCCTATTTTCTTTTTGATGGAATAAATTTTTTGCTTACTTATTCAGTTTCAATGCTTTTATATTATAAATTTTTTTACTCTCTTACTCGCGATGGGTATCAATATGATGTTTTTGGGTATTTGATTTTTATTATGTTTATCAAAAAAATCAGAGAAAAAAGGCGTAAGAAATAATGTTGAAAGTATTCTTATTGATGATTTTTTTATATTCTTGTTATGCAGATTGTGAGAGTTGCAATAATATTTCTAGCGTTGATAATATTGTTAAAGCAGAACAAAGAGCATATGAGAATCAAACTCAAAAAATAATTAATTTAGAAAATTTGGGAGGAAATTATTTGCTCGATATTTTGGGCGTAGTTTTTGAATTGGACAGGGAAATAAGATTGATAAATATTAATCAGCAAATAGAATTGATTTTGGAGGGAGAAAAATGAAAAAAATATTAGTAATTTTTATATTAGGAATATCGATTTGTTTTGGAAATTGCATTGATAATGGGATTATGAAGAAAACAGCTTCAAACTCAAAATCAATTTATAGGGCTTCTGATAAGGTTTTATCAAATATTACCCTATTGGTAAAAACTAATATGGAAAATTCTAAAAAATACAATCAAGACGCATTAAGACATCTTTTAAATATACAGAATTTAGAATCACACAATGCGATCAATGCTCAAAAGATATTTTTTAACACAAAAATGATCAATAAGCTTGAAAGTGTGCTGATTGACAATAAAGCTGAAAGCTTAAATTTTCAAATAAATAAAGAGCTTGAGGAGATTTTAAGATGAAAAAAATAGTATTGTGGATGATTGTTTTTGTCAGCGTTCTGAATGCTTTTATTTGCTCCTCTTCAATAGAAGATGGAGGACCTAGTCAGCTGGAAATAATAGAAACACAGGCGGAAGCACAATTGGATATAGTGGATGCGAGCTGGGAATTAATTAAAAAAATCAGCGAAACCATTAAAAATCAATCTGAACAAAAACAGCAGTATTTGCAAAATATTGAAAATTTAACCAAAGAAAATGCAATCAAAGAACAAAAAATTGAGTTTGAATTCGAACGTTATCAAAAACTTTTAGGTGTTAGCAATGATACTCAATCAAGCATAAGCAAGTAAAACAAATCAATATGCTATAATCTACAAGAATAAAAGAAACTTTTATACAAAGGAATAAAAATGAATCTTGCAATGAAAAATACACAGCCTGTCAGACAATATACTTATGATGAAATTCTTGAAGCTGCAGAAAGAACCAATCCAAGACTGCAATTACTCAAAGAAGGGTATGACGCTATTTATTATGATGAAGCAATATCTGATAAGTGTATATTAAACAAACCTGATGGGAAGTGCTATCTCATCAAACCTGACAGCAAATCAATGAAAAATGAAATCTTAAGGGAATTAACCCCCGAAGAATATGCTAAAGTTGATTTAGTCAAAGGGAGAGACTATTGAAGCCTTATCTGATTATCCTTACAGGCACAAACGGCGTAGGCAAATCTACGTTTGGCTCTAATCTTCAAAAAGATTTAAAAATTCCTTTTATCGATCTTGATATGTTTTATAAACAAAAATTTGGTGCTTACAGGCAATACACCCAAGAAGAGATTATTGAAGCTTCAAGAGAATTAGATATATTACGACAAGGTTATTTTCAAAATCATCAAAGCTTTGTGATGGAACGCATTATCCAAACACCTCAATCAGTAGAAAAACTGCTTCAAAGGGCAAAGAATTACGGCTTTAGCACTTCATTGTTTTATATTGGTGCGGAAAATCCGATTGAAGCCTCTGAAAGTCGTATAAATGACAGAGTAACTAAAGGATTACACTTTGTGGATGCTGACACTATTAAAAACAATCTTAAAGATGTAACCGACACTTTTAAAATCATTGCTCCTAAATTTGATAATATTGTTATTTATGACAATTCCAAAAATTATGAAACTGCTAAACGGGTGCTTGACATCAGAAATCAAGAAATCTATTTGGCAAAAGAACTCCCTAGATTTGCCCAAGAATTAATAAAAGACACATTTATTGAAGAGAAATTAAAGGCTAAACAACAATCTTTTGTCAGAAAAAACAGATGAAAAAGATTTTATTGCTTTTATGTGTCTTTGCAAGCTTTGGCTTTGCCTGTTTTTGCACTGTTGATATTATGCAAGGTTTTGCCAGTTTCAGAGATTATATCACCAACGATATGCTTATCCCTCAAAGAAAAAATACAGATAGTTTGCAGGCTTCTATTAAACAAAGTAAAGAAGCTTTAGAAAAACAAAATGCAGCAATTGAAAAACTTATTGAAATAGAAAAGAGAAAGGCTTTGGAATATTCTCAAATGGTTTTTTTGCTTACTCAAAAAAGGAAAATGTTAGAATAAGAGATTATGTTAATTTGATTCCAATTGTAATCGTTAAATTCTTTTATCGCTCTGCCTTGCAATCTTTTAAGCAACGTTTTGTATATTCCAGCTCCCCATACGTCAGATCTAGCTCTTCAGTCAAATCATTCATCACTAAAAAAGCAACCATTATTTTTTTGTCAATTTCCTCGACAGCAAAATCAAAAAGAGTTTTTTTATTAAAACACTCTTTTAACTCTTCTATTGGTAGATTATCATATCTTGCAATTAATTCATTTGCAAGATTTTGTGCTTTTGTCATTCTTGCTTCTTTCTATTTTCTCAATTAAATAAAGCTTTCAAGCCGTTCAATGCGTTAATAATTCTTTTATTATTTTCATCTTGATTCCTTTAATCCAATTCCAAACATTGTAATTTTAAGAGGGCATCAAAAACAATATAAATTAATTGATTCGTTACACTCACCCCTTCAAAAGTCAAAGGTTCTGCAACTGCACCATTGTTTAAATCTTCAATCGAATTATAATATCCGGCATTCATTGTATGGGCTTTTATCGGCACATTGCAATACCCTTTACCCTCAACGAACATCCATATTTTATCCCAATTGATTTTTACAAAATAATTGTATTCTTCTTCTTCACTATAAGAGCCTTTCATATAAATTGAATAATCAGGATTTTTTTTCTGATAAGGTAACCCTAATTTTCCATATATAGGAGTTCCTTCAGGAAGAAGTATTTTTTTTCCAGAAGTCGTTTTGACATAGACATCTGTAATCATCAATGATGTGGTTTCTTCTCCTTTCTGTTGAGGGCTGTAATACATTTCAAGTCCTCTGTCACCAAAATAAGCAAATGCAACCCCGTTGGGATAGTCTTTTTTCAGGTAGTCAGAAACCTTTTTGGCTTCGGGTATTTCTTTTTTAAAATTATCAGATAATTTAAATGGCTTATCACTGGGATACCAAATATAAAAACATAAAATCCCAACCCCGATAATACAAATTCCAAAGATTAATTTTTTCATCCCTCAAACACACCTTTTTCTCTTAATAATTCTCTGATAAAAGCAGATCCTGAAGCGATGTTATTCTTATCAAGATAATTGTTGAACTTAATATAATCTTCTTCAGCTAAGCTCAAAGAAAAACTTCGATAGGTTTTTCTTTCTCTAAATCTGGATCTTTCATTTCTTCCGATAGTCTGTATCGCTCCTGTTTCAACTACTTCCGCTTTGCTTGTGATAGCATCTAAAGCTTGAGGATTCAATCTTTTGCTGCTCATTCTTTATCCTTGAGTTTGATTTATATTTATAATTATAATATATTTAAATTAACAATATTAAGTAATTTACAATAACAATAATAGTCTAAATTAGATTTATTGTTTAAAACTTTCTATCTCTTCGCACATCGCTCTCATTTCTTTTTTTGCAGAAATATCAGAAGAATCTTTGCTTTTGGATTCAAAAACGCTTTTTCCTGATGAGGGAGAGTATTTGTATAAAGTTCTGTCTCTGATAATGGAATTCATAAATTTAAAATGCTTGGTATTGCTCAATTGTTCCAGAATTGGAGAAAAATTTTTAACATTGGGATTGATTCGATTCAACAATAGATGTGCATTTATTTTATGTGTTGCGTCAAACTTTTGGAGTTCTTTTTCCATATCTTCAATCATTTTGTCAAAATCAAGCAGTCGCATTATGTCAAAAGGAGCATCGCTTGAGGGTGTAATAATAATATCGCTCATTGAAATAGCTATTCGATTAAAAGCTGAATCAAAACCCCCGCTGTCAATGACAATATTTTTATTCTGACTGGCATTTAAAAAGTCTTTCATATCGCTGATATTTTTAAAAGTTTCAATTTCAAAAGTTTGCATTCCTTCAATACTTCTTATTTTATTGGCATTGCTGATTGTATGCTGACCATCAAGATCTAGAGCTATAAATTCAATCTTTTGCTCTTGGAGATAGGTTAGGTAATTCAAGCAGATTGTAGATTTACCTACGCCTCCTTTGGGGTGTGAAAATGTAATTGTCATAGCTGAGCCTTTATTTTTTTTCGTAAGTCATTCCTTGAACGCCACCTTTGGCTTCAATCTTTTTAAAACTCACATCATAATTTTGAACAATGCCCTTATTATTAAATAAAATCACTAAATCCTTTTCTTCTCCATCAATTGAATTATTAAATAAATTAAAAATTGGAATATGGTTTTCTGGGTTGTCGGAAGTGGTTACATATTGATAAAACCATTTTTCACCTCCATTGCTCAACAAATCTTTTAAAGTTGGTTCTCCATAAATTTTGAAAATTTGATCTTTAGTTGTTTTTCCTTTAACAATTGTTTTTTGAACCTCTTCTTTAGTTTTTTCTTTTAAAACCATATTTCCTGATTCTGTTACTGCACAACCTGCAAATAAAATTCCTGCCATTAGCAGATAAGTTAATGTCCTCATTTTTATCCTTTAATTTAAATGAATAATCATAACATATTTAAATTAACAATATTAATTAATTTGAAATATATTTATAATGTTATTTAAATGTAATTGTTAATTATATTTAAATAACACAAAACTATCCGTATGCATACTCTAAATATATGCATACGCTATAATCATAGTCGCTCCCCTCTCATTCTCCATCTCTAGAGTATGCTTAAGCTCGGGGGGC